>CAZRHM010000039.1:1877-8174 GCA_964599845.1 uncultured Candidatus Saccharibacteria bacterium | reverse complement strand
CTAAACTACATCCTCGCGACTAAAGTCGCGGGCTTTATGTTCGGGTTGAGTAAAAATTATGAGAAAAAGATACAAACTAAGAAAAATAGTCAGTAAAAGGGCTTATACCACAGAAGAAATCGCACAATTATTAGATGTGCATGTGCAAACTGTTAGAGCGTGGCGCAAAGAAGGACTTCAACCGATAGAGAAAAACTCATCCCCCTATTTATTTCTAGGAAACGAAGTGCGTGCATTTTTGGCAAAAGAACTTAGAAGTCAGAAAACAAAACTATCTGAAAATGAGATTTATTGCCTGCAATGCAACAAGGCTGTTATGCCAGTAAGTACTTCAATAATTGATAGGGGCATAACTATTGGCAAGGATAAAAAATCCATATTTATTACAGGTCGATGCCCAGTGTGTGGCTTGGAACTAAGGCGTTTCGCAACAAAACCACACATAGATGCAAGTGGTGTTAGAAATGAGCCATTAACAAAACAGCCTAAATTACAAGATAAACAAAAGATTAAGGATACGACAAAAGAGCAAATGAGTCTGTTTGGATAGATGGTGGGGATGAGTATAGAGTCAGAAAAGATGAAAAAAGATTTAGAGAATTAATGCCATATTTCATTCTATTCAGAATACATATGGGACATTTGGATGATATGGTTGATTATTGTTTGAGGTATAGAGATTAATATCTATAAAGTCAATGCCTACACCTCAAAGCTTGCCAATCGTTTAATATTAGGTGTCTCTTTGTATCTAAGATATCTTCTATCCAGTCTCACACCAACTCCTGCTGCTTTCAAAGTTTCAAACTCAGTTCTAATTTCAGAAAGATTTCCGGTCAAAAAATAAGCGCTTTCTTTAGGTTTTAATTTGAACCCAAATCTTAATGCTGCAAGCGCCATATGATAATTAGTTTCACCATGTACTACTAGTTGTTCTAACCTCACCCTTTCTTCTACGGATAATTCATCAATATACTTAAAAAGCTCTTCTAAACTTTTATATGCCTGATATAAAGAATCAGTAATTTTTGCTTCATTAAAGGCCATCCTGTTAGAAGGCATAAAATCTATCTTAATAGCACCATCAATTTCTCTTAAAGATAAACCGAATTGAGAATGAAAGCCAAAAGCCTTTCGTCCTGTTGATTCTATTAGATCTACTTGTAGTGCTTCAAATTGAGTGTTTTCAGTTCTAAAATATGTTGTTGGCAGAGATTCAATGAAGCTTGACAGTTCAGATAGACTATTGCGAGTTATTAAGTCGTATTCAATTATATTTTCATAATTATTTTCAATAAATTCAGAATCAATTAGTTTTTTCAGAAAGTAATTTTTATCATTTATAATTTTTTCATTGTTACTGAATAGATCAGGAGAGTTTGTTAAGTCGACTGGATATTCATAAAACTTTCCATCAACTTCTGATTCTAAATACCTATTTGCATCAAAATTATCCATATATATATATATTAATATATATTAATCATATAATATTCCCCAAAAAATGGCAACACTAAGAAGTGGTTTGAAGTTTCTTCCTCAACTCCACCTCAGCAACCTTAGGATTAACCTTACCTTTACTCAACCTCATAACCTGACCAACCAGGAACTTAATAGCATTAGGATTCTTAGAGATATCAGAAACTACTTTCTGATTCTCTTCAATAACCTGTTTAACAAAGCCTTTAACCTCTGAAGAATCACTAATCTGAATTAAATTCTGTTCCTTAATAATTTCCTCAGCAGATTTATACCCTTCATTTTTCACTTTAGATTCAAACATCTGATTAATCACATCTTTAGCAATTGTTCCTGATATCTGATTCTCTTTAACTAGAGCGGGCATTTAATTTCGCACTTACAGCAAAGAAAAGATTTGACGAAGGTGGACTAGAAACTAAGAATGAAATATTACGAAATTTAGGTACAAATGTTGTTATTAGAGATTTACAAATATCACTTGATGTTGATGCACCTCTAATAGTTATTCAGAAGGCAAAGCCCAAATTTGAGCAAGCGTTGCGTACCTTAGAACCTCTGAAATGGTCTACCGATAAAGAAGAAATGAAGATATTGATGTTGAAAAATCCTATATGGGGTGACCAGTGGGACTCGAACCCACGACATTCGGTACCACAAACCGACGCTCTACCAACTGAGCTATGATCACCATAATTAGTCAACTATTGTTAATATACCATAGTCTATAGGCTCTACTACCGATACGCTTTGCACCTTCGGTGCGCTTTCGGTACTAAGATCTTCTAATTTCGAAAATTTGCTTTGCAATCTTCTCGCTAAGAATCTCTTGAGCAACTGTGAATGTTAAGCTAATCAGATTATACTATAGTAACAAATTCTTTTAAACTACTATACAGCTTGCTTACTCTGTTGCTAAATAGGTATTTAATAATAAACTTGCCTTCTGTTTATTAAATATAATTTTATTATTAGAATCTCTTTCCCAAACAACAAATTCATTTGGAAAATAAGGTATATTTACCTGGTATGCACAGAGTGATGGTTGGTGTGCTGTTATTATGTGTAAAAATATTGCTTGAAACTGTTTGATTGTAAACAAAAGTTCCGGACTTATAGATGAATATACTAATTTCGACAAGTGCTCAACACTTAATTGTTGCATTAGTTCTCTAAATTGTTTTTCATTATTACTTAATATTTTTTCTTCCTTTAAAGATGGTTTTGGATAGTATTCAGCCACACTTAAACCTTTTCTATCAAATTCTTCTAACTGAAGATTAAAATCGGTTATTAACCTTTGCGCTATAGTTTCTCCAAAGCCGACTAGTTCGTTAGTAATTCTCTTAGCAAAGTAAATCATTAAATTATATGCAATGTTATAGTATACAAATTTAGTTATGTAGTCGGAATCTTTTAACAATGTATTTGCTGCAATGTATCTACATTTTTTACCATTATTTTGATTAAAAATATAGTCAACACTTACCTTGCTTTGTTTAATTGTTGTTTGTTCAATAAATGAGTCATCTATATTTCTGTCTGCTAAATAAAGTTTTGTTAGCATTCCTATTTCAATTGGTATTGTTAATAATTCAATTACTATATATGCATTATCAATACCTCCTAACATTCCGCAAATTATATGAGGAATTTCATGTATTAATGGTGTGTTTTCTAGTTGTTCTAAATTTTCTCGATCATTATTATTATGATTGAAGTCTGTATAGGTTTGCTCGTAGAGTTTGTTACTTAGCTCGACTAAATCAACACAGTTCATTATTTAATGTTCAGCCACTAAAATAATAAAACTAGTAAGTTTCGATTACGGATTATTTGTAGGAATAATTTATAAACTTATCATTCCGCTTTATCAGCTTCTTCTTTGGTAGTATGTACTGTACCATCGGGATGGTGTGCAGGTGAATATATTGTATATAATTTTAAGTCATCATCGCCTATATTTATTATATTATGTTCACTTCCCGCTGGGACAACTATTGCAAAATCATCTTCTACTTCAGATTCTTCACCATCTATTATAACTCTGGCTTTTCCTTGTTCTATTCTAAAGAATTGGTCGTTTTCATTATGGACTTCTTTACCAATTTCTTCACCTGGTTTTAAACACATTAATACTAGTTGCGAGTGTGTAGCGGTATTTACTACTTTTCTAAAATTTGAATTTTGTAAGGTGGCCATTTCTATATTATCTATATACACTTTATTTTTATTCAAGTTAGTAATTTAATATTTAAACTATATAAATCTAAATTTATATGTGTTCTTTGTCAAATTCTATTGATTAATTAGTTTTAGCTTATTCGTTCTATTTAATTTTTTAATTTGGAACTCGCGTTTTAGTGCTTCAGTTTTATTATTGTAAACTTCTTTATATATTAATTTAAAAGGTAATCTGGAACGGACAAACTTTGAACCTTTTCCATTTTTATGAGCCTTCATTCTAAGCAATATATTATTTGTTATCCCCGTATAAAGTGAATCATCGCTGCATTTTAAAATATATACAAAATATTTGGTTAGGTTCATAATCTTATATAAAGTAGAATTACTATTTACAAATAATTTACTATAAGTATATACGTTTTTTTAAGTTATATTGAATAATTTATATATGTACAAAAAGATTTCTGACTTACCTGATAGTGTTAAAACTAATTTACCAAGACATGCAAAAGAAATTTATAAAGAATCTTTTAATAGTGCTTTAAAACAATATAAAGATCCAAAAAATAGAAGGAATCCCAAAGAAGATTCTGAAACCATTGCTCATCAGGTTGCTTGGAGTGCTGTTAAAAAAGAATACAAAAAAGATAATGATGGGAAATGGGTTAAAAAGAAAAATTAGAAAAAATTTTTAAAAAGCAAATTCTGCTCGTTTATAGACTAAAGAACTCATTCATTGAACTTTATTCAAGATATAAAATTAGGGACTGAGATAAACAGACGAAAAAAGAACCTCTTAAAGAAAGTAATGACCTAGGTTATTTTTTGCGACAAATTCATAGTCAGACACTAACCTTATTTCAGCAGATAACTGGCCGCCTAAGCCAATATTTGGCCAAAGTTTTAATGCATTTTGTTCTGCAATATTTAAATCTTTGTTATATATTTCACTTTAGTTATATTAATATTAGTAAAAATAATCTCTGTGTAAATATTTAGTAAAACAAAGTAGTGTAATTAATGTATTTAAATGCTGGTATTTGATAAAATTAAAACCGTAAATGCAAATAATATGAGTAAACAAGAAGTTGTAGTAAGGTTTGATAACGTAACATTTAAATACAACGATAAAAAAGTGATATTAGAAAATGCATACTTTTCTGTACGTAAAAACTCCAAAATAACAATAATGGGGCAAAACGGTGCTGGCAAAAGTACAATTTTTAAATTACTAACAAAAAAACTTACGCCAACTGATGGTCAAATTCATATTAATCAAAATGCAACAGTAGGGATAGCCGAGCAGACAATTCCAGAAAACAAATTGAATCTTACAATTAAAGAATTCTTTGAAAGTGCCTTTGAAGAACCCAATCCTGGAATAGGAAAAGATATATATTTTGTACTAGATGCAGTCAATTTAAAAATAGACAACAATAAAATTGTAAAAGAACTTTCTGGCGGGCAAAAAGCCAGGTTACTATTAGCATATGCTTTAATAAAGGACCCCGATATACTATTATTAGATGAGCCCACAAACAACTTAGACCAAGAAGGAATTGAACATTTAACGTATTTTTTAATGTGTTATATGAAAACCTGTATTGTGATTTCGCACGATGCAGATTTTTTGAATTCATTTACAGATGGTGTTTTAAATTTAGATGTACATACAAAAAAAGTAGAGCAATTCGTTGGTGATTATTACGATGTATTAAATCAAATACAAGCTCAACTAGAAAGGGAGAGATTACAAAATGCAAGAATACAAAAATCAATTAAAGATAGATTCGAAAAAGTTAATAAACTAGGTGGAAAGAGTGTAGCAATGAGAAGATTAGCCCGCAAAGTCCGAGAAGACATAGAAAGTGATAGAGAAGATATAGTTGAATTAAGAAAAGAAGACAAAACAATTTCTAATTTTGAAATTCCAAGTCAGGATTATTCATATCCGTATATTCAAATTAATGAAATAGGGATAATAAAAAATGGTGAACTAAAAAACAAAAAAGTAGATATAGAACTTCGTAAAGGTAAAAAATTATTAATTAAAGGGCCAAATGGTATAGGAAAAAGTACTTTATTAAAAGCATTATTAGAAGGAAACGGGGCCAAAATAGGTGAAAATGTAAAAGTTGGATACTATAGTCAAGATTTTTCAGAGCTAGATTTTGAACAAACAGCAATGGATTCGTTAAAAGAAGTTATTGAAGAGATTAACATCGAAAAAATTTATTCTACTGCTTCCAAATTTTTATTATCTGGGAATATATTAGAAAACAAAATTGGATCACTTTCGGAAGGTCAGAAAGGACTATTATGCTATGCTCGGTTTGTTTTACAGCAACCTGGATTATTAATAATGGACGAACCTACAAATCATATTAATTTTAGGCATATTCCAGTTATTGCAAAAGCACTGCAAAGTTTTAAAGGTGCTTTGATTTTAGTATCGCATTTACCCGATTTTGTAAGTGAGATTAAGATAGATGAAGAATTAGATTTAACTAAATTATAATCTATGTGTAGTAATGAAATACCTTATGAAGAACAAGAAAAAATCGATAACCCTTTTTCGATTGAGGATTATATTAGGTTAAGCACACTTCCACTATACAACATTCATAGTTC
>CAZRHM010000039.1:0-1867 GCA_964599845.1 uncultured Candidatus Saccharibacteria bacterium | reverse complement strand
ACTTTGCAGAAGTAACTGAACCAATTCATCTAGATTCAAAAACTACATTGGAGAAGGGAAATAAAATTATTTTTATAGAAGTATATTGGAATCGAGAAACAAGTAGTCCAATCAAAACGAATCCATTTTTATTCGCATCAGCAGTTAATAATGCTATCGGTAAAGTAAGAAACTATTTGAATAGTAAAGACGATTTAAACAATTATTATATTATGGTTATTACAAGTAGAGAAATTGCACAAAAAATCAGTAATAGAAGTAAAATGAATTTTATTAAAATTGATGAAGAAATTAGAAAAAATGCGCAATCACGTTCTAGTATTATTGGAAGAATTAGGAGTAATCACCAAGTTAATTTGATGATATTAAATCATAGACTTAATAAAAACAGATATTTAGGATGGATTAACGCAAAAATATTTATAGAGTATAAAAAAATGTAAGAACTTTTTAATAAAAATACTTTACAGTACGTTATAATTAAATAGTTGACTAAAATAAATTGGCAAATATTATTGACGGAAAAAAAATTGCAGAACAAATTTATTCACAAATCAGGTTAAGCCTTCCAAATTTAAGCATTACACCAAGGTTAGCAATAGTATTAGCTTCTAACGATCCATCGAGTCATAAATATGTAGAATTAAAAATGAAAATGGCCCAAAAAGTTGGAATTGAAACAAAGCTTTATCATTTTGGAGAAAATATTAATAAAAAAGATTTAATTTTTGAAATTAAAAGATTTAGAAGTAATGAAGCTGTGCATGGAGTTTTAATTCAGGTCCCATTTTATTCTCACCTCGAAGAAGATGAAACGGAAATAATCAATTCATTAATACCAATAAAAGATGTTGATGGCTTAACGGCTTACCAACAGGGTAGGGTAGCTCAACTAATTCCAAATTCGATATTGCCAGCAACTGTAGAAGCTGTTTTAGAATGTTTGAATTATTGTACAAGTGAAGATTTAACTTGGGATAACATTGTTAAAAATTATAAAACAATTAAGTACTTAGAATCGAAAAATATACTTGTTATTAATAATTCAGACTTAATAGGTAAGCCTTTAAGCATGATTTTAAGTACTTTGAGAGGTACTGTCACCATTGCCAATAGCAAAACAAAAGATTTAAAAAACCTTTGCTTAAATTCAGATATAATAATAACGGCTACTGGAAAAACAGAAATAATTTCTGCCTCTGATATTAAAAATGGAGCTGTATTAATTGATGTAACCAGCGAAAATAAAAACGGAAAGATTTTAGGAGATTTTGTGTATAGCAAAGAATTAGAGCAAAAAGCTTCGTTCATTACACCAGTACCAGGTGGAGTTGGACCAGTAACAATTGCATGTTTACTTAGGAACTTAGTTAAAAATGCCGGTGATTTGGTTTAATAAATTATACAGCAATTAATGCATTAGAGCTTATTGTTAACTCCCCCAAGCTAGTATTGACCAAAGGCACGCTCTCATTATCCCAAACACAATTTCGTCCTAAATTTTCAATTTCACCTTGCAATTGTTTCTGTGCATTGCAAATTAAACTTTGAGGAACCAAAATTAAAGGCGATTTTATATTATTAACAAAACTGATAATCCCATTATCTATAAACGATTCAAGTATATGATATGGTATAAATACTTTACTTGTCTTTATAATACCTAATGTTTTTAAACCGCCCGAAGTACGCAAATGATTTGGAATAACTGTTGAATAACCACTATAATCAATTGATTTAATCTCATTTTCTAATATATATGCCAATTCTGTTGGTGGATTTAAATTAAGAGATAATCCAAATCTCTCATTCATTAAACTTACTAATTCAATCCATTCATTTTTACCTCTTTTATCAATAACTCCTA
>CAZRHM010000038.1:0-8174 GCA_964599845.1 uncultured Candidatus Saccharibacteria bacterium | reverse complement strand
CATATAGAACAAAGTATTGGAAGTTTACTTATTAAGGAGTTAGGAGGCCTTCATAAATTTTTTAATTGGGATAGACCAATCTTAACAGATAGTGGTGGATGGCAAGTGTTTTCACTAATTAATTCGACTAGAGCAAATAAAAAAAACAAGATTACAGAATTAGGTTGTAGTTTTATTGATCCTAAAAGTGGAAGTTATTCTTTATTAACGCCTGAATCTTCGCAAGTAATACAACACAATTTAGGAGCAGATATAGTTACAGTGCTGGATAATCCTATTATAGGTAACTCTAGCTTAAATAATAGAAAAGAAAGTGTTCGAATTAATACAAACTGGGCAAAAAGAAGTAAAAACAAATTTTTAAGTTTAAATAGTTTAACAAACGAAGACTTTGAAAATTCTCAGAAAAATAGAACTCTACTCGGTGCAGTTATACAAGGTGCAGATGATTTTAAATTGCGAAAACAATCTGCAGAAGAACTTTTAGAGATAGGTTTTGATATTTATAATTTTGGTGGTGTTCCAATGCTTTCAAAAATAACATGGAAAGAAAATTCTGACGAAGGATTTAACCGTGAAATGCTTCATTATGTTAGTGAGCTTATCCCGAATAATAAAATAAAATATGCTATGGGAGTAGGACAGCCTGAAGATATTGCATATTGTGTATCTATTGGATGGCATTTGTTCGATACTGTGTTACCAACAAGAAATGCAAGGCATGGCTATTTATATGTATCTGAGGGAAATGGAAATCTTACAAAAGGATATAACGATTTAAAATACGATGTATTGCATTTAAGATCAGAGCGGTATAAAAAAGACTTAGAGCCAGTTGACTCGACGTGTTCGTGCGAATGTTGTACAACAGTTTCACGAGCTTATTTAAGGCATTTAATAAGAATAAAAGAACCAGCAGGGTTTAGATTAGCAACTATACATAACTTAACTTTCTATGCTAAATGGATGAAAGTGGTTAAATCTTTAATAGTTTAATTTACTCAGACTTTGAAAATTCTTTACTTTTAATATAATTAACTAAAATACTTTTTTCTAGTAAACTGTAAGCGATTAGTATTTTTTTTTGAACTTATTTAAAAAAAGTAACAATAAATTTCCAGTTGTGCTGGTTTCTATGGATGGTGTTGGTGTAGCAGCCCCTGGACCTGGTAATGCTGTGACATTAGCTAATACCCCGAATCTTGATGCCTACTGGCCACTAAATCCACATGGCTTTATAGAGGCTTCCGGACTATATGTTGGATTACCCGAAGGTACAGACGGAAATAGTGAAGTCGGACATATGACTATGGGTGCAGGAAAAATAATCTTACAAGATTTACCGCGTATAGATAATTCTATTAAAAACCGTACATTTTTCGAAAATCCTGTATTAAAGCAAGCTTTTGAGCATGCAAAAAAAAACAAATCCGATGTGCATTTAATGGGTTTAATTGGGAATGGCCATGTACACGCATCATTAGAACACTTGTTCGAACTTATTAAAATGGCTCATAACGAAAAAATGGATCCAGATAAAGTATTTATACATGCTTTTACAGATGGAAGAGACTCCTCTCCAAATTCTGCTTTGGATATTTTTGAAAAACTTGAGCTATTTTGTATTCAAAAATCAATGGGTAGGATTGCATCGTTCATTGGTCGAGCTTATTCAATGGACAGAAACAAAAACTGGGCAAGGATTAAAAAAGCATATGACATGCTAACAAGTGCTAACGGAAAAGTAATTACTGATTGGAGAGCAGAAATTCAAGCTTCGTATAAAAAGAAAATTTTTGATGAATATTTAGAACCAACATTAATTGTTGAAAAAAATAATCCAAGCCCTGTACAAATTAAACAAAATGATGCAGTAATATTTTTTAACTATAGGCCAGACAGGGCTCAGCAATTAACAAGAGCCTTTGAGGATGAAAACTTTCCAGGATGGGAAAGACCTCTAATTAGTAATTTATATTTTACAGGCTTTACTGACTATAAATCAGGTTTTCCTAAAAGAATAGCGTTTAGGCAGGAGTCTGTAACAAACCCATTAGGTAAGATTCTTTCAGATAATGGATACACTCAATTAAGAATTGCAGAATCAGAAAAATTCCCTCACGTCACCTATTTTTTTAATGGTGGAAATGGCTCAGTATTTAATAACGAAAAGTGGATTGAAATACCATCACCTAAAGATGTAGCCACTTACGATCAAAAACCAGAAATGAGTATGGAATGGGTCACTACCACGCTAATTGAAAAAATAAAGTCTAAAGAGTATGATTTTTACCTAGTTAACTTTGCAGCTCCAGATATGGTTGCCCATACAGGGCTAATACCACCAACAATAAAAGCTATGGAAATAACCGATAAATGCATCGGCCAAATAGTAGACACTACATTAGAACAGGATGGCGCTGTTATTATTACAGCAGATCATGGAAATGCAGAAGAGATGATAAACCCTCAAACAGGAGAGGCAGATACTAAACATTCTGTTAATCAAGTACCTATAATGATTGTAAAAAAAGGATTAGGAGATATTGAACTTCCTGTCGGTAGCTTAGCAGATATTGCTCCAACTATTTTAGGTTTACTTAATATTAAAATTCCCCCAGAAATGACAGGAAGAAATCTACTTGGTTAACTAATAAATTCTCATTACAATTACATGCTTGCTATTTTGAGTGATTCGTAAAGTTTGCTTATAGTCATAAAACTAGTTAGGTTTAAAGGTACACCTATGCAAAATATAGCAGTAATGAAATTGCTAATGAGGGAATAGCTTTAAAAATATAGATTGCTTTACTTATATACGTTGGGGCAAAACTCGCAATGACGCATAACTTTGTCTATGTAATTAAAAGGTGTAGGCGGGAATCGAACCCGCGAATAACGGTTTTGCAGACCGTCGCCTTACCACTTGGCTACTACACCTAAGAGTAAGCTTTCCAATTATAACCTAAACTCTTAAATAATTAATCTGTTAAAATACCTTAATTAATTAAATAGATGAAGCTTTTAACAAAAAAAGAGATTAAAAAATCTTTTAAAAAAAATAAAAGAAAACAAGAAATAGCAGTTATACTAGAAAACTTCCAGTATGCTAGGAACGTAGCAGGTGTTTTTAGAACAATAGACGCAGCAGGAATAAGTAAGCTTTATTTAACAGGTATTACCACTACTCCACCCTTTGGTAAGGAACTACAAAATGCATCTAGAAAAAAGGAAAGACATGTAAATTGGGAACATTCAGAAAGTACTGAAAAAATAATAATAAAACTAAAAAAACAAGGCTTTAAAATAATTGCTGTCGATTTAACTGATAATGCAATAGAAATTAACAAATTAAACAAAGAATTTGTAAATCAAAACAAAGTTTGCTTTGTTTTTGGCAATGAGGTTCATGGGATTAAAAAAGATACGCTTTCTATATGCGATTTATCTGTTTATATTCCAATGTACGGTATGGGTGCAAGCCTAAATGTTGCTACCACTGTAGGAATAGTTTTGTACTCGATTTGAAATTATTATGTATTTAAAGCTAATTTATATTGAAGTGATTTTTATGAATTAGTTTTTGAGAAATGTAACTAATATTGAACAGCAAATACTTTAAAAGAGAATATTGAATCACCATTTCTACTTTAGACAGTAAAGTATAGCAGAAAGCAAATACTTACTCTGTCCGAACTACATCGTATGCACAAACATGGAAAACACTCAGATGTTTTTGATCGTTTCAGAACCTAAACAGATTAGTACAAGTACTGTATATGAGTTGTTCACAAAACTGAGCTACCCGATTTATATAAGCTTGCTCATCATACCTTTGATTCTAATACAGAAGCTATGCATCATAACTTAAAACGGCAGATCGTCTGGTTCTATAGATGTATCACTTTGTGATGCACCTTCGTCTTTTTTTACAGGAGTGTCTTCAATGCTTCCTGCACTAGACCCACCACTTGAAGAATTATCTCCTTCAAATCGTGATATTAAAATAACATTATCTGTAACTACTTCAGTTTTATATTGTTTTTTACCTTCTGCATCGTCCCAGCTTCTTGTTTGTAACCTACCTTCTACTAAAATCCGAGTACCTTTTTTTACTCTTTTTGCTAAACTTTCTGCATTTCTCCATACTACAATATTGTGGTAAGAAACTTCATCTTTCCATTCTTCTCCACTTTTGTATCTTCTATTAGTTGCCAGTCCAAAGCTTAGTACTGCAGTACCACTCGGAGTAAATCGTAAATCTGGATCTCTGGTAATGTTTCCCATTAATGTAACTTTATTTAAATCACCAAACATGTTTTTTTCTTAATAATTATAATATCAGTATAACAAATATAATTTACTAAAGTAGTAATGTCAAGAAATTAATCTTTAAAATTGGATTACAAAATACTGTTATAATTATTAGCACACATTTTTCTTAAATAATTATATGGCTTTACCAAAAAACTACAATGGAATTGTTTACCAAATTATTAGACCCACAGGCTTATTGGATCCAATTGTAGAACTCAGGCCTTCGCTGCCAGAAACTTTTGAATCTTTAAAAAAAGATGTTATTAATGCTGGGTATAAAGATATGACAATATACAGCGCTTCTGAATGGACTGAACCGCAAATACCAAACCTTTTAAAAGAGATAGAAAAGAATATTAAAAAGGGAGAAAGAGTTTTAATAACAACATTAACAAAACGAATGGCAGAAGAGTTAGCTAATTATTTAACAGAAAAGAAAATAAAATCTAAATATTTACATTCTGATATTGATACAGTTGAAAGAGTCGAAATATTACGAGACTTGCGAAAAGGCCTGTACGATGTTTTGGTAGGAATAAATTTATTAAGGGAAGGTTTAGATTTACCAGAAGTATCACTTGTTGCAATAATAGATGCCGATAAAGAAGGTTTTTTAAGATCTGACACTAGTTTAATTCAAACAATAGGTCGTGCAGCAAGACACGTAAATGGAAGGGTAATAATGTATGCAGATAAAATTACAGACTCAATGAAAAGAGCAATTGATGAAACTCGAAGAAGAAGATCTGTTCAAGAGGAATATAACAAGAAACACGGTATAACACCACAAACAATTGTTAAAGAAATTAAAGACCAGTTAGAAAGATTAACGGTAGATGATGAAGTGGAAGATAAACAAGCAAAAGAAATTGAAGATTTGCATAAGGTTGCAGATGGTTTTAATGCTATGACTAAAAAAGACAAAACTAAATTTATTAAAGAATTAAATTTTAGAATGGGAGTATATGCAGATATGATGGAATTCGAAAAGGCAGCAGAAGTAAGAGATTTAATTAAAGAATTAACTGGGAGGTAGGCGTAAATCATTTTAGAGTTTTTTTTAATTCGTTCCGGTTGCATTAATAGAGCCTTATGCGAAATGTATATTTAGGTCATTGCAAGGAGTATTGCGTCAGCAATGCGATCCCGGTATATATCGGGACAATCTCTTGAGATTACTTCGCACTCTCTTCTTTAACAAGAAGTTAATACCTTGTAATGACTTCACTTTTGTATTTCGCATAAAACTCATACTTACATTAATATTAAGTTTTGTAATTATTTAACTAGCCATGCCAACTAAACACCTCGTTAAAATTCTTTAAATTTGTTAAAATTACGTATGGTAAATAAGATTCGGAACAAAAAGGTGTTCGTTGCGTTGTCTGGTGGAGTTGATTCTGCTGTTTCTGCAGCTTTGCTTAAAAAGCAGGGTTACGATGTAACTGGGGTATATATGAAGAACTGGTCGGGCGATGACTTTGGTATACAAGCAGATTGCCCATGGGAAGCAGACCAATCAGATGCTGAGTCTGTTTGTAAACATTTAGGAATACCGTTTAGATCTTTTAATTTTGAAAAACAATATCGTAAAAAAGTTGTTGAATACTTTTTTGATGAATATAAAAAAGGTAGAACTCCAAATCCAGATGTAATGTGCAACAAAGAAATTAAGTTTAAACTTTTTTTGAATAAAGCTTTGGAAGAAGGTGCTGATTTAATTGCAACAGGTCACTATGCACAAAAGTTTGAAAAACCGGATGGTACTTTCGACTTAGCTGCCGGAACAGACGAAAATAAAAATCAGGTTTATTTTTTATACAATATAACTCAAGAGCAGTTATCTAAAACACTTTTTCCAATAGGCCATTTAACTAAGCCACAAGTTAGGAAACTAGCAAAAGAATTAAAACTGCCAAATGCAAACAAACCAGATAGCCAAGGAATTTGTTTTATTGGAGAAATTAATGTTCTTAAGTTTTTAATGAGCAATATTGAAAAAAATGAAGGAGATATTGCAGATATTGAAACAAAAGAGGTTGTTGGAAAACACGATGGAATTTATTTTTATACAATTGGCCAAAGGGCAAAGCTTCCGAATCAGACAGAGGCATATTTTTTTTGCAAAAAAGATACTGTTAATAACAAAATGTTTGTTTGTCATGGTCATGATAATCCTAACTTATTAAAAAATGATGTTGAGTTAGAAAATTTACACCTAATTAACCCAAATATTGATTTAAAACAGGAATATCACGGAATGATTCGATACAGACAAATTCCTCAAAAAGGAAGGCTAGTAAAAATAAATGAATCGTACCAATTTATTTTTGAAAAACCAATCAGAGCTATAGCGAGTGGACAAAGTCTAGTTTTGTTTGATGAAAATGTTTGTATTGGTGGTGGAGTAATTAAATAGCTACAAAGTCAAACATGTTTATAATCATCAATAATTTGGTAATTTCCATTAAGAAGAAATGAGTTTAGCTATTATAATAGCCTTACTTGTGCATCTATAAACTGTTGTAAATCACCATCTAATACTGCATCAGAGTTAGATGTTTCAATGCCAGTACGTAAATCCTTAACTAGTTTATACGGTTGTAAAACATAGTTTCTAATCTGATTTCCCCAACTTGCTTTTTTATATTCACCCTTTTCTTTGCTCATTTCGGCATTTCTTTTTTCTTCTTCTAATAAATACAATTGTGCTTTAAGCATTTTCATAGCTTCTTCCCTATTTTTAGGTTGAGTTCTATGCATTGAACAGGTTACAGTTAAACCTGTTGGTTTATGTACGAGCCTAACTTTAGTTGCAACTTTATTAACATTTTGACCACCTGCACCACCACTTCTAACTGCACTAAAGTCTATATCTTCATCTTTTATTTCTATATCTATATCGTTTTGAACAATTGGTGTAACATCTACACCAGCAAACGATGTTTGCCTTAATCCTTGTGAGTTAAATGGAGAATTCCTGACTAATCTATGTGTTCCTTTTTCATGTTTTAAATACCCATAAGCAAATCTCCCTTCTACTTTAATTTCTACAGTTTGAATTCCAGCTTCTTGGCCATCAACTTGGTCAATAATACTTGCTTTCCATCCAATCGAATTTATATATCTCAAATACATTCTCATTAAAATACTGCTCCAGTCCATAGCTTCTGTACCACCCTGGCCTGCTTTGATTGTTAGTATGCAATCATTTTCGTCGAATTTGCCCGATAAAAATGTGGTTAATTCTAAAGAATCTATTTTTTTTTGTAGTTGTTTTAAGTCTTCACTTGCCATATTCATTAACTCTTCGTCGGTTTCAAGAGTCTTATCTTCTACTAATTCCTTTGTTTGGTTAATTTCCACTTCAAGTTTTTCTATTGATTCAATCTCTTTAGAAATATCACCGGCTTTTTGACTAATTCTTTGTGCTTCTTCTTGGTTGTTCCAAAAATCTGGAGTTTGAATCTGGTTGTTTAAATCTCTTAACTCAATTTTTAAAGATTCAATATCTTTTTTCTTTTTTATGGATTCAAATTTATTTTGAAGTTCTTCTACTTCTTGTTTTAATTCAATAGACATATGTTTTTGTTAACGAGGTATTTTAGCATTTTTAATTGGTTTAGATTCTTTTTGCGTTAAAGCTTTTATTTTTTATAACTTACTTTATAATAAAATTATGAAAATAATGGATATAAGCAATTTAAATATATCGGGGGTTTTTAAATGGGACCGAGATTATTTATTTAAAGTTCTAACAACTGGTAAAAATCCTGTATTAAAAAATCCTAGATTAATCGCTGCATTTAGAGCAATAGATCGAAAAGATTTTATACCAGAGAGTCTAAAAGCAAGAG
>CAZRHM010000037.1:0-8202 GCA_964599845.1 uncultured Candidatus Saccharibacteria bacterium | reverse complement strand
TAATGAATGCTGCAGCTGCAGCAAGTAAATTCGCAGCAGAACTATACGATATGCAAATTCTTAAAAGAAATATTCAAGAAAACAGCAAAAATCATACAAGATTTTTTGTTTTAACTGATCGTTTTAACATGGATATACCAACGTATAATTTAGATATCACTGGTTGGAAAACAACAGTTCAATTTAGACTTGGAACTGAGGCTGGATCACTTTATAAATCATTAAGATGCTTTGCAGACAGGGACATTCCACTTTCAAAAATCGAATCAAGGCCAATTATTAATACAGATTGGGAATACATGTTTTATGTAGATATAATTGGGAGTGTAGATAACGATAAAACTAAAAATGCATTAAAAGAAATGGAAGATTATGTACGAGAGTTAAAAGTTCTTGGATGTTATAAATTAGGTAAGTATATAGAAACCTAATTTATAGCTACTTACAAACTAATAATTTATAATAATGTATGGATAGAATTTTAAGAATAGTTTTTTCGGTAGGTGCAATTATATTAATAATCCTTGCATTATTTTTGCTTTTAGATAACTTCGTTTTAAATAGATTCAAATATAAAATCGAAGATAGACACATGAATGTAAACTATTTAATAGATAGAAGATCAGTATCTGATTACATTCAAGTTGGAAATAGCAAAGATTTTGCAAATCCAATAGAGTACGATGAAAACAACGCAATCGCCTACTATAGCAAAGATGGAGAATTTAATAAGCACAGTATAGTTCTTGCACAAATAAGTACAAAAGAAGAAAGGTATAACGACTTTTTAGCTTCTGTAAAAGATAGATGTCGAAAAATGCAGCATAAAAGAAAAGGAAATTCAGAAACATACTTCGGCTACGACTGCGACGAAGAAGTGGGCTCTTACTATCTATATAAAAAAGATGGAAAGTGGATAATGTTTGTAAATTCCGTAAGTGATTACGACTTAGATAGATTTGTTAGAGATTATATAAAGTAGCAAAGATATTCTTTTTCTTTAAACGAACACATCACAATGCTTCTCCAACACAATAAAAATCCCAATAAGTGGGCACTTGCCAAACTGTTTCATTATTGTATAATTTGCTTATCTGTTATAGGAAGGCTCCTACCTTTCTCTCTTAACAATAAGAAGGCAGCTGCTGATCGCTTTAAAAGCCTAAGGCAGGTAAGATCTGTACTTACATAAAAAATACAGAATCCGTTTCGGAATAAAACGGATATTAAGCCATATACAGTGATGTATTTGGAAAGCAGGGTGGTAACACGACTTCAACCGTATTTAAAACCGGTAAGATCGTCCTTGTATAGAATTTTAAATAGATTTTATGCAAGCGACAAACTTAAAGCAACAATACACAGTTAGTTCAGCCCAAAAAGATAATTGGGATTATACAACGCCTGGTTATTGCTTTGTGACAATATGTACAAAAGGGTTTGTGCATTGGTTTGGTGAGGTTGTAGAGAGTAAGGTTATATTGAACCAGTTTGGGGGAGTTAGAGAAGATAGCATTAAAAATACAGAAAATTTTCGTTCAGAAGTTCTCATTTATAATATGATTATACCGAATCATGTTTATATAATTATAGAAATACAGAATGTAGAGACACTCCTCAGTGCACAACTAAGTAATAACAACGAGATTCATCACCATACATCTCTACAAAACTGGCAAAAAAATCCATATGCACCTCAAAATCTGGATTTTGCATTTATAATCCGCGATCAAAACGTCCTTCATAAAGTACGTAAGCATTTCGATATCAATCCACAAAAATGGGACGAGAACAAATATAACAAACCCGTAAGGGTAAAAACTTTTTAATACTTGATACTTAATATATTTTACTTAATACTATAACTATGAAATATTCAAAACTTTTTGGAAAAACAGTTAAAGAAGCACTAAACGATATGAAGTTAAAATCACATAAACTTCTATACCAGGCAGGTTTTATTAGAGAATCAACCGCTGGTCGATACTTCTTTTTACCACTAGGCCAGCGTGTTCACGATAAAATTATAAAAATTGTAGAAGAAGAAATGGCAAATGCAGGCGCACAAAAAATGTTTTCACCTGTATTACATCCAATAGAATTATGGAAAGAGACAAACCGAAATAAATCAGGTGGTTACGAATTAATGACTGTAAAAGACAGGCGTGGTGCGGAATTTGCACTAGGTGGAACAGCAGAGGAAATGTTTGTAGATGTTGTTCGAAAATTCCAGTTATCTTATAAAGATTTACCATTTAATATTTATCAATTCGGATATAAATTTCGAGATGAATTAAGAGCAAGAGGCGGATTATTACGTGTAAGAGAATTTGTAATGAAAGATGCGTATTCATTCCATACAACTAACGAAGATTTTGAGCAAGAATACAAAAATATGTGGGTTGCATATTCAAAAATCTTTGAAAGAATTGGACTAAAAACAGATGTGGTTCCTGCCGATAACGGATACTTTGGTGGAGATTATTGCCACGAATTTATAGTTGAATCAGATGCGGGAGAAAGTACCTACTATGTTTCGGAAGATGGAAAGTACATTGCTCACGAAGATGTAGCAAAATTTAAAAGAGAAGAAATTAATACAAATGAGAAAGAAAAACCATTAGAGCTAATCGAACAACCCCAATGGGTTAAAACAATGGAAGACAATATAAAGCATTATAAGCTTCCAGCTTCAAGATTCTTAAAAAATGTTGTTTACAAAAATAGAGAAACAAACGAAATTGTAATTGCCACAATAAGAGGAGATTTAGAAGTGAATAAAAACAAATTAGAACATGTTACAAATACAGTAGGACTTTTAGAAGACGCAACAGATGAAGATTTAGAATCAATTGGAACAAAATCAGGTTATGTTCACTCTTGGGGGTATACAGATCCACGAGTTAAATTTGTTGGGGATATTTCTTTATGGACAGTTAAAAACTTTATTGGTGGTCAAAAAGAAGATACTACCGATTCAATTAACGTAAATTATGGTAGAGATTTTGAACATCCAATAACTGCAGATATTGCAATAGCAAAAGATGGATATTTAAGTGAGGATGGAAGCAGACTGAGCGAAAAAAGAGGAGTAGAAGTTGGTAATATTTTTCAGTTAGGGCAGCATTATTCAACAAAAATGGTTAATGCGGTATTTGCAGATTCAACTGGACAGAATCAAAAGTACTATATGGGATGTTATGGAATTGGAATTGGAAGAACAATGGCAACTGTAGCGGAAGTATTTAACGATGATCACGGACTTGTTTGGCCAGAATCGATTGCACCATACAAAGTACAATTAGTAACACTTGCAACAAGTACAGAAGAAGAATCTTATAAAAAATCTGAAGAACTTTACGAGTCTTTAAAAAAGAACAATATAGATGTTTTATGGGACGATAGATTAGATATTAGACCAGGGCAAAAATTTGCAGATGCAGATTTAATTGGGAACCCATACAGAGTGGTTGTAAGTAATAGGAGTTTAGAAAATGGCGGCTATGAACTAAAAAAAAGGCCAAAAAGTGATTCTAAAATTGTGAGCTTAGATGAATTGCTTAACATTTTAAATAGAAATTAATAAAAAAATTTAAGAACAATTTAACTAGAAGAATTAGAATTTAAGTAGAGACGCACTAGCGTCTCTACGGTTTATTGTTCTGACATAGTAATAAAGGATCACAGTTAGGCGTTTACTCCAAGTATAATTAATTCAGATATAATCAAAGATCCATAAATTGAAATTAAAAGAATACCTTCTGTCCTTGATAATTCTTTACCACTCCATGCAAAAAATGCAAATAAAAAGCAAGCAATTACGGTTATAACCATAATAGGAATTATTGTTATAAAGTTTTGAATTACAATATTATTTCCTAATATTCCTAAAACGCCCATTAGACCCGTTATTACAAAAGCACTGCCTAAAAAATTTCCAAACGCTAGCTTCATATGGTCAAAATCCTTTGCTCTTATTAGAATAGTTATTTCGGGTAAGTTTGTACCAACTCCTAAAATAAGCAATCCAACTAATGCTTGGTTAAGTTCTACCATTTCGGCCATTTTTACAACCGCTTCAACTATTAAATTTGCAGAAAGAAGAAGCAAAATTATACCAACAAGCGCTTTTACCAGTAATTTATATACTTTTTCTCCCGAAACTAAAGTTGTTTCAATTTCATCAGGTTTTTTTACTGAAAAATCAAAATATATATGTATTACAAATATTGAGTATGCAGCTAATAGTAATACACCATCTAAAACACTCAAAACGCCATCTGCTAATAAGCCAATCATTAAACATATTATTGCTAAAGCCATAAATAGATCTCTTCTTTTAAACCTTCCTTTAAAATTAGTATTCCCAAATTTTAAAGCACATAGCCCAACTATAAAGGTAATTGAGATTAAACAGCTACCGAGCAAATTACCAATTGACAAATCAGGTGCAGCGGTCTTGGAATTTATTACAACTGCAAGTTCTGGAAGGTTCGATGAAATTCCTAAAATTACAAAGCCTGTAAAAAATGAGCTTATTTTAACTTTATTTGAAATAAATACAAAAGACTCTTCTATCAAGTCTGCTGCCCGAACCATTACATAAGTAAATACAATCACAACACAAATTAATGAGATTACTTCTAAATTCATAAAATATTAATATCTACTAGCATAAGATAATCTTAAAATGTCGATTAATCAAGAGGAGTAGTTAAAATTCTTTTAAGTATAATTTAAAAAATTAGTGTTAAAATTTTACATAATAATTAATTAAATTCCTCTTAAGTTAGTTATGACTCCAATGCAAAGTCAGTACAATAAGTTAAAGAATGAATACAACGATGCAATACTGCTTTTTAGGCTTGGAGATTTTTACGAAGCTTTTTATGAAGACGCCGAAACGCTCTCAAAAGTATTAGGAATAACCTTAACTGGAAGAGGTAAAGGAGAAGCTCGATACGCCATGGCTGGAATTCCTCACCATTCATTACACAATTATCTCCCAAAACTTGTAGAAAATGGACTAAAAATCGCCATTGCAGACCAAATGGAAGATGCAACTCCAGGAAAGCTTGTAGAAAGAAGTGTTACTCAAGTTATAACAGCTGGAACAATTACAGACGAAAAATCTTTAGATAGTTCTAAAAATAATTTCATTGCTTCAATTTTTGTTACATGTAATAAAAATAATGAATTCGAGCATTTTTATTTAAGCTATGCAGACATTTCTACCGGAGAATTAAATCTTTTTGAAACAAAAAATATTGCTGAGCTAAAAAATGAAATTATAAAAATTTCTCCTGCAGAAATTCTTGTTCAAGATTTTTTAAAATCTGAATTGGAAAAAGCAATAGATGTGCGTTTTGAACTAGTTCAAAACGCGCACAATCATCAGCAAAACCTTGATTTAATAAAAGATCAACTCAATGTTAAATCATTAAAAGGCTTTGGAATTAACGAAGAATCCGATTCCATAACATCTATAGCAGAGCTTTTAAACTATATAAAAAACTATCAAAAAAAATCATTAAAACATATTCAAAAAATAAATAGGTATAACTATTCCAATTACATGCAATTGGACGAAAGCACAATTAAAAATCTTGAATTGCTTTTTCCTTTAAATTCATTTTCAAAAGATTCAGCTACAGTATTTAGTGTATTAAATCATTGCCAAACATCTATGGGAACAAGATTTCTGAGAAGAATAATGTTAAACCCATTAATAAACAAAGAACAACTAACCGAAAGATTAGATTCCGTAGAATTCTTTTTAGATAATCCAATTGCTACAGATGAAATACGAGAGCTACTTTCAAGCATTTTGGATTTAGAAAGAATAGTTGGAAGAATTGGAATGGGAAGTTGTAACCCAAAAGATTTAATAGCACTAAAATATGGTTTAACTAATATATTAAAAATAAAGCAGCAATTAAAAGAGCAAAAAATTACAAAGAGAATCAAAAAATTGCTAAATATACTATCTGATAAAGCAATTAGCGAAATAATACATTTAATTGAAGAATCTTTAGATGATGACGCTCCAGCCGTAATAAGCGATGGTAACATAATAAAAGAAGGCTTTAATGCAAAAATAGACGAAATAAGGGACTTTAAAAATAATTCTAAAAATATACTGACCCAAATACAGGCAAGAGAATCCGCTCGGACAAATATTCCAAGTTTAAAAATTTCTTTTAACAAAATTTTTGGATACTACATAGAAATCACAAAAACAAATTTACAAAAAGTTCCTAACGATTATATTAGAAAACAAACACTTGCAAATGCCGAAAGATTTATTACAGAAGAACTAAAACAAGTAGAGGAAAAAATTCTCACAAGCGAAGAAAAACTAATGGAATTAGAAAAAATTATGTTTTACGAAATTGTAAATAAAGTGAGTAAGTATCTTAATGAAATTTTAGATTTTGCAAATGCTGTTGCCGAACTAGACTTATTATCTAACTTCGGGTTTATTGCAAGGAAATTTACATTTACAAAACCAATAATTACAGACGAAAACAAAATTGAAATATTAAATGGGAGGCACATTGTTGTGGAATCAATAAATAACAAATTCGTACCAAACAGTACAGAATTTAATAAAAAATCTTCTATACATATTCTTACTGGACCAAATATGTCGGGTAAATCCACATATATTAGACAGGTTGCTTTAATTGTGTATTTAGCTCAGGTTGGTTGTTTTGTACCTGCCGAAAAGCTTGAATTTAATTTAACTGATAGGATTTTTACAAGAGTTGGGGCATCGGACAATTTAGCAAAAGGAGAATCTACATTTATGGTAGAAATGAGTGAAGTAGCAAACATACTAAACAATGCAACAAAAAATAGCTTAATAATTTTAGATGAAGTTGGCAGAGGAACAAGTACATACGACGGTGTGGCTATAGCATGGTCAATTATTGAATATATAGATTCAAAACTTAAAGCAAAAACTTTATTTGCTACTCACTACCATGAGCTTACAACTTTAGAAAAAAGCCAAAATTCAGTTAAGAATTTTCATGTAGAAGTAATCGAAAAAAATAATCAGATTGAGTTTATGTATAAGATTAAAGAAGGTGGTACAGATAAAAGCTATGGTGTACACGTAGCAAAAATTGCAGGCGTGCCTGCCGAGGTTACGGAAAATGCTAATAAGATATTAAAAAATTTTGAATCTGACCAAAGTATAAAAAATAAAAGCAACAATAAACCGAAAAACCAACTAAAAACACCTAAAAAAATCCATCCAGAGCAATTGACATTAGTTGATTAAAGATAATACAGAGAGTGGTTAATTCACCATATTCCTAATTACATCGCTTACATATTTTACTGAAGCAATTACTTTAGTATAATCCATTCTATTTGGACCAACCACAGCAATAAATCCTTTCTTTTCTTCTTTGCTATCAAAACCGAATCTGATTTCTGCAAAAATCACAGAATAGTTTTTAAATTCTTCTTTCTTGGTTTCTTCCTCACCTATTAAAATATTCACATCGTCGTCGGTTGTATTGCTTTTAAATATATCAGATAAGGTGTAGTAATCCTCCAATACTCTTAAAATATTTTTTAAATTGTCTGATTCTTTTAATTCAGGAATATTCGGAAGAGTAGAAAGACCAGAATAAAAAATATTGTTTTCTAATAACGCTACAGAGGGATTTCCAGACATAGAACTTAAAAAGTTAAGACTTTGTCTAATTAATTCAGCACTTTCTTTTTTAAACTTTGATAATGTAGCAATTACAGATTCGTTATTTACTGGGATAAAATTACCTTCAGAATATTTAATATCGTCTTTAACTTCATCTACATAAAATCTCCAACCTTTTGTAGTTGGAATCCTTCCAGCACTAGAATGTTTTTTGTAAAGATACCCTCGAATAACAAGTTCCGCCATTTCATTACGGATTGTTGCAGAACTTAATTTAAAGTTATACTTATCTATTAAACTAATAGAACCAACAGCTTCAGCCGTGTCTATAAATTCTCTAATAATTGCATCCAAAAGCTTTTTTTGTCTGTCGGTAATATCCATAACTCATTTTAACAAAAAAGCCAAAATAACTCTTGTATTTGTATTACCTTCAAGTAAGTATTTGCATAAATAACTATTATTAAAATAGTAGTGCTATGGCTTACGAATGTACAAAACATATGGACCACTTTCTTTAAAGTACTTTT
>CAZRHM010000036.1:0-8251 GCA_964599845.1 uncultured Candidatus Saccharibacteria bacterium | reverse complement strand
TTTCCTCTTCTAACTGGATTAGTATTAAAATCAATAGGTACTATTGTTTCAATTATGTACTCTACAATATCTTTTGCTATATCCATATAATAAAGTCCTAAAAGCCTTTCGTTAATCTCATATGTATCGTCTATTATAAATGGGACAATAATACTATCAGCATTAAATTGTACAGATTCAATATTTTTAGGCTCATCAATAAACTGGCTAAAAGTTGAAGCTAACATTTCGAACCATTTGTCCCTTACATTAATTTCCTCATACAATATGTCCATTTTATATTATTAAATATATTGATTATATCATTGGTTATATTCTACGTTTATTTTGACTTAGGCACTACCCATATATTGTTTTTTATAGTAGCATGAACTCGTTATATACTGCATTATGATTAAACATTACTTTATTGCATCTGAAAAAAATAACTATACACCAAAGTTATTAAATAAAACTGCTTTAGTTATTTATATTATAGTTATTTTGCTATTCAACTTATTACTAGGGAAACTAGGGGTATTTAATTTAAGCGCAAATATTACAATTGAACAACTAGTACAAGAACACAACGAAGAAAGAATTAGAAATGGACTTTCTCCTTTAAAATTAAATTCTATGCTTAATGAATCTGCAAGCAGAAAAGCAGAGGTAATGTTAAACACCAACTGCTGGTCGCACTATTGCCCACCAGGTCAGGAACCTTGGATTTATTTTAAACGTGCAGGTTATAACTATCAGTATGCAGGAGAAAACTTAGCAGAAGGCTTTAAAAACGTAGACTCAGTAATTAGTGCATGGATGAATAGTGAAACTCATAGAGAAAATGTTTTAAACCCTCACTTTACAGAAATTGGTTTTGGGTTTGCTACCGGAAATTATCAAGGCAAGTCGAATAATTTGATTATTGCTGTTCATTTTGGACATTCAATAGATACCAATACTTTACCTTCGGCTAATAATTTATTAACACCTGAAAATTTCGTAACAATAGATAATATTAAAAATGGACAGGTAATAAATTCCGACTACATTGAAATAATAGGTTCTGTAAAACCTGAAAATTCAGAAGTAAAAATTTTAATTAACGATGAGGAATCTGGAAAAGTGAATGCAACTGGGCCAAACTATACTTATAAAACTGAAAATGAAATGCCCGATGGAGAATATACAATTCAAAGTGTAGTGTCGAATATTTTAGATACTGATATTAAAACACCTAAAATAAATGTGTATTTGGATTCGGAAGCACCACTTTTATTAGAAAGAACTCTGGAAGCAAAAAAAGTAGTTAATAAGTATTTATTAAAATTCTATACATCTACAGATGTAGACACACTTAATGTATCTATAAGTACTGAAAGTATTTCAAAGGTTAATTTAAACGAATGGCATGTTGTGATTAACGAAAATGTTTTAAATGAATTTGACAGAATAAGAATTTTTTTAAAAGATGAATCTGGTAATGAAGGTAGTTACTACATACTTACACAGAATATTTTAAATGCAGGTGATGAGTATGCATATATAGATAACTACAAAGAAGAAACGTTAAATGTTCTAAGTAGTTTTTTTACAAGACTTGGTTCTGGAGGACTTAGACAAATCCTTCCAATAATATTTATTATTTATTTAATAGGATTATTCAGCTTTGATTTTTTTATACTAAACAAAACAAATATGCTCGATAAAGTTAATCGTAAACCACATTTAAATATTTCTGTATTTTTAATTCTTTCAATATTATTATTGTTAGGTGGGGTTTCGAGTAATATATTAACAGGAATAAGTATATGATCTTTAAACAAATCTTTCATTTTAAATTTAGACCTTTTTTATATAGTCTCATTGCTACAATTGGCTATTTTTTATGCATAATTGTTTTATCTATTTCTAAAAACTTAAATTTATATTTTTTAATGAGTTTGGTTTTGTATGTATTGATTTTATTAGAGTTAGTAATAACTTCTAATTACTACAATGTAATTCATAAAAAACATTTAAAAACAAAATACGAATTTGAAAATTTCAAAATTGCTCAGTATGCTCATCATATATTTTTACCTTCAATTACATTTTTAGGATTTGTTTTATTTGGTTTCATTAACAATCAAATCTCATTATTGATTATAGTTGCCCTACTTTACTTTGGAATTTTTATAGTTCTTTTTCAGAATATACATTCCTACTATAAGCATGAATTTACATTAAATAAAGCAACTGGCTATATTTACGATTTTATTAGCATTGTTACATTATTTTTATATATAGATGTTATTTTAAATTTAAAACAGAGTCTTACACTAAATTGGCAAATTAGCTTATTCATATTTTCTTTTATTATCTCTGTTTTAATAATTCTAATGAACTTAAGACATAAAATGTCTAAAAAGCTTACTTTAATTTCTTTTGCTACTATAATATTATTTACAATTTTGTTTGGATTATTTTTACATTCAGCAATGAATATAAATTTGATAGCACTTATTACAGTAATTTTTTACCATTCTTTTGATTTATTTGTCGATGATTATTCAGTAGGGAAAGTAAATAAAGATACTCTAATGGAATTTTTGATTGTGCTAATGTTAATTTTTGCATTAATTAACTTATCTGGAATATGATCTGTTGATATTTGAAGCCAATAGAAAAACTTATGTTTACGGCAGTGCTAACTAAGCACAAAAAATTAATGTTCACTATTGAGTAACTATCGTTGAGAGTTGAACTTTACTTGTATCCTAATAAATATGGAATTCTTTTACTTATTCCAAAGTTTAGCTCTGAGTTGTGTTTTGAATATAGAGCAGATGAAGAACCACCATCTAAATTCATGCAACTTAAATCTGGTTTATTGAATACATTTTTTAATGATTCGGCTAAATTTATTAACGATATAGAATTTGTATTAACTCCAATTACTGCTTTATTTTCAAAAATGCACACAAAAGTTCTTAAATACTGGCCGTTACCGTTTAGTGAATTAGAAATCAAATCAGAAGAAATTTCAGAGTTACTAATAAAAAGAGGACCTACTTGAAAATAACTTGAATTACCAAAATCAGTAACCTGTTCAAATTCTTCGGGTGATAAAAATGAAATTCGCCCAGATTCGATTTTTACTATATGTGTTAATTGCCTATCACCTTTTGCATAACGAGATAACAACTCTCCATTTTCTACAAGTAACCCAGCGTGAGTATAATCGCTTAAAAAATAGCTTGTATTAATTGCAAACAACAGGTTATTTTGTTCAGCAAACTCACTAATAGTTCCAAAGTTTTGCTCTTTTAAAATATAGTGTGCAAAATTTTCATTATTTAATAGTACATAATGAAGATTATTGTTTACATTATATTCAAAATTATTCACATTACTATTTCCATTATTTTGCTCTTGTTTATTTGGAGTAGATTCTTTATGTGGAAGTGCAAGCTTGTTTGCCAATAGATATGTTGCAATAAACGAGCAAATTAAAATTATTATTAGCAGAATTTTCTTCATAAAAAATTATAGCTTAATTTATAACTATTTATTTAGTTAGTATTGATTTATTATTAAAATAAAATATTAGACATATGTAGTATGTTTATCTTATAATTCCATGGCTAATAACTTTATTAGTGCTATTAAAAACTGATAATTTAATTCAACTGAAGTTTTTGGGTCAGTAGCTCAGCGGTAGAGCAGTCGCCTTTTAAGCGATTGGTCGTGGGTTCAAATCCCACCTGACTCACATTTAACACTCCCCCAGGATAATAGTAAAACCAGCTTGTTATACTCACACTTTAATTGATCAATCACAGTTTGAGTTTCTTGTTTGCCACACTCTTAAACAATATATACATTTTGGAATATAGCTTTAAGACTTAAACTTAATTTTTTAAAAATTGCCTAAAACCAATGCATAGTAATATAGCCTAGGGCAGTCATTTAAGAACTTGTACAAAAATATATAATGGGATGTTGCTAAATTATCGACTCTAGTTTGTACTACTTACTCTTAATAATAAATTCATTACTTACTATACAACTTTACGCTTCAGTAATTTAGATTTTTATAAAATTTGAAGCCTCGGCCTTAATAATTATGTGAAAATATGTATATTATAAAGTGCGTGCACTCATAAGCTACTTATTTCTTAAATCACTAAGTTTACCTACACCTAGTGATACAGCTAAATCATCAATTTCTTCCATAAATACCTTTACTCTATATCCCCAGGCTTTACATTCATCTTGAGGTCCACAAAATACTGTTTCCATTAAGCTTGGGTCAACCATACGATCTGGTCCGTATTGTTGAACTAATACTCTTGTAGCGGTATCTATATGTGCTTCAAAGCTTGGAAAAGTCATTCTATTTGCTCCTGCTCCACCCCATCCCATGCAGTTATGCATCTGTGCCGAAATATTATATTTACACAAATCTGTTTCGTGCCTTGCTATAGCTACTGTAGCTAAGCAATCTTTTGGGGCTCCATATTTATCGCATGCATTTGTAAATAAGTGTCCAAGCCCCATTAATGGAGAACTTCTTTGTTTAAAATATTGATTAAATACAAATTCACGCTTATCCATTGTTTGAATCTTAGATGAATATTCAGAAGGGTTAATGCTTTGATTTAACTTGTTAGTGTTAGTAGCTAAAGCATTATCAAAATTATTATAAGTTTCAATTTCTTGTAAAGCACCTGCAGAGGCCTGAACAACATAGTTTTCTAACCTTCTATTAGCATTTGAGTATAGTCCAAACAAGGTAATGCCTAAAACAATTATTAGGATAAAAGCATAGTAATGACGTTGAAATAAAAAGTATTTAATTACATCTTTAGTTTTTGCGGTTTTAATACTGTAATAACTCTCCTTAAATTCTTTTTTAAGAATTTTTTTATAGTATCTTTTTTTTATTTTTCCGAATGAATCACTCATTTACCTAAACATTTTAATCGCTTTTACCAACCTAAACAAGTATTTAAAATGTGGTAGAATTCTAATCGTATTGAATTCAAATTATCAAATGAATAAACCAGTTTATAGGTTAGGCAAAAAATTAAATAAACACAATGGCTCCGGCAAAGAAATAAGAAAAAATTTAGAAGAGGCTTTTACTAATTTTAAATGGAGATTGGTAAGCAATTTATTTTGGGGTAGAAGTAATTATCATAAGAATCTTTCACATTTTTTAGTAATTGCAATAACTTTTGCTGCAATGCTTACAGGAATTGTTTTTAGGGTATCTCAAGTTACACAATCTAATAATAAAGTTCTTTCTGCATCTTCCATTAATAATGGAACTGACGATTTGCTGCAACAAGGTGGCTCAATTAATACAGTTTTAGTACAAGAATCTCCATCACTAAACATTACCACTCGAAAGCACAAAGTAAAAGAAGGTGAAACGCTTAATCAAATTGCAGAAAATTACAATATTGATGTTAAAACTATTCAATGGGCAAGTAGTAGGGATTATTCTGAATTATTCTTTTCACCGAATATTCAACCAGGCTGGGAACTAACAATACCTGACATTAACGGTGTAATACATACAGTGCAAGAAGGTGAAACAATTGACAGTATTATTGCAAAATATTCTACGGATAATAATGAAGCAAATAGATTTAATGTAATCGAATTTAATAACTTAGCACCTCCTTACGAATTAGAAGAAAATTTTCAATTATTTATACCCGATGGTAACTTAGTAGAACTGCCTGATGGTCGAATAGACGATATTCCTCGAAATGTATTTACTAATCCTTTAGCAAATCCTGGTTGTCAAAGCTATGGAATTTCTCGTGGATTTACCTGGTACCACAATGGTGTAGACTTAGCCAGAGGAGGAGGTTGTCCAATTTCTGCAGTTGCAGATGGAGTTGTGGTCTATGCCGGTTGGGCTTCTCAGGGACAAGGATACATGACGCGAATAAACCATGGTGGAGGTATTGTTACTGAATATTTCCATGGTAATGGAGAATACTATGTTAAACAGGGTGAACGTGTTCAACAAGGCCAAAAGATTATGTATATGGGTTGTACTGGCTACTGTACAGGTACTCACTTACACTTAATTTTATGGAAAGACGGTATTGCAAGAGATCCAGCTCCATATATTCCATACTAATAAATATAATTGTACAATAAATAATTAAGTTTATAACTTTGCTAATATATTTTGCGTAAAATTATACTAATTAGAATAAAAACTTAAAAATGAATACTAAAAATAATGAAAGAACCGCTAAATAAAATAATTTTAAAAATTTTAATATTCTATTCTGTAATAACAATAATTAGTTTACTTTTGTTTTTACAAAGAAGTCCTAATGTTTTTTTGAGTAATCCTATTAGAGGCACTGGATTATTTGCAGGAATTTTAGGAACAGTTTTTTTAAGCTTAAATTACATTACTTCTGCAAGATTTAGATTTATTGAAAAATTCACAATAGGATTAGACAAAGTATATAGATTGCACATATTTAATGGTGTTTTTGCTTATATTTTAATACTAATGCATCCATTACTATTAATTTGGGCTCATGGGATTACACAAAATACATTTTTATCGTATTTTATACTGTCAGATCAAAATAGCTTGCACAAAAATTTTGCTATTGTGTCTTTTTGGTTGCTATCACTACTGTTTATGGTGGCAGGTCTACGAAAAATAAGCTATAAATTCTGGGTGATTATACATTCTTTTATAGGTCTTCCATTTTTATTTGCAGCTGCGCATGTTTATTTAGTTAGAGTTAATAATCCTTCGGCTTTAACTTGGTGGCTAGGTATTTGGATTGCTTTAGGTATATTTTCGTACATTTATAAATTGTTTTTGTATGAATATATAGGACCTGTATATAAATATAAAGTTAATAAAATCAACAAAACCGATGAGTTATACGAATTATTTTTAGAACCAGTTTCTAAAAAAATAAATTACCAACCAGGACAGTTTGTTTTTTTAAAGATATTTCAAAAGGATATTTCTTCTGAATCTCATCCATATTCAATTTCATCATCACCAACAGATTCATATTTAAAACTGTCTATTAAAAAACTTGGAGACTGGTCGAGTTATTTAGATAATGTTAAAGAAGGAACAATTTGCAAAATATTTGGTCCTTATGGACATTTTTACGAAAAAAAAATGCGTGATTGTAAAAAAATGGTTTGGGTTGGTGGTGGAATAGGGGTAGCTCCATTTTTAAGCATGGCTAAAAGTGGACAGTTTAAAAAATCTTGTGAAGGTATTTATTTAATTTATAGCGATAATAATTTACAGCAAGCTGTGTTTTTTAAAGAAGTGAATAGTTATGCTCAGAATCATCCCAAATTTAAAGTAGTAACTCATTTATCTGATTCTGAAGGATTTTTAACTGCTGAATATATTGAACAAAAAGTTAATGGATTTGAGGATACTGTATTTTTGCTATGCGGACCATTACAAATGATTAGTTCATTGCGTAATCAATTGCTTAGTAAAGGTGTAAAAGATAGTGATATTGTATTTGAGTTTTTTAATTTTAAATAAATTCGGAGACTAGGATTCGAACCTAGATTGGCGGTGCCAGAAACCGCAGTCCTACCATTAGACGATCTCCGAATCAATCTGAAATGCTTCTTTAATCTTATAAATTATTAACAATGATTTGTTTGAGATTATAATCGTTTAGTTTATTAGTTCGCAACCAATCTAATTATACAAATACTATAAATATTATTGTCAATATTAGCACAATTAGATACCTTAAAATAACTTTTAAAGTTATTTCTTTGTAGTAATAATGGTGCAATCCAGAAACTATTATAAAATATATTATTCCAATTGCTGCACTCAATAAATCAATATTATATATAAATTCTTTAAGTTTTATTACAACCAGTAAAAAAGAAGTGACTGCAATACCAATAAAAAAGCTTTGTAAAAATTTATAAGAGTTTCTTTTCTCTATTTTGTTTAATATAAGTAAGTTTATTAAATAAATAGACACAAAAAATAATGAAATTACAAAGACTAAGTGATAGTTTAAATTAATAAGTGAAAGTGAAATATTTGTGGTTAAAAATATATAAAATAACTTTAGAAAGTCTATGCTTTCGTGAGTCTTTAAATTGTTGTAATTATCTTCCAATAATGATTTGTGAATGTTAACTAGTAAGTAAAAAATTACTAACGCCCCAGTAATGTAAAATGATTCATAAATCAGATATATAATGCTTCTGAATATTCTTAATTATATTATTGATCACGGTA
>CAZRHM010000035.1:0-8260 GCA_964599845.1 uncultured Candidatus Saccharibacteria bacterium | reverse complement strand
CATAGCGAGATTCTGAAACAAGTTCAGAATGACATGTGTAGAAAAACACGTTTCACATAGCGAGATTCTGAAACAAGTTCAGAATGACATGTGTAGAAAAACGCATTTCGCATAAAGTTCTTAGCTAATACCTTTTCAATTTCACTAACGGATGATATTACTTCATTTACATATTTTCTTATTTGCAGATTGTTTACAGTTGATTTATGAACCACTGCACGTTTTGAATCCACTTTTCTTTATTTGTATCAGAACCACCGTAACGGTTAATAATACAAACTAAATTATTATTACAAGGAGCTAAAAATCTTTGAGATATTCTACAACTTAAAAATGTTAGAGCTTCTTCGTAACCAGAATACTGTACTCCGTCTAAATATCCAAATGGATTATAAAGTTTATAATTAATTCTACCCAAACCAGACTCATTACCAGCGATTGCTACAAGTGTTCTCCAATCGCCCCCACACTCATCTGCTCTTCGTACCATAATATCTGAATAAGGAGCTAAGGGGGAATTTCTTTGTTGCAAAAAGGTTCTAAGTCTATCTATATTTTTTTGAATTAAAATTTGTCTTCTTTCTTCTTCCAGTTGAATTAGCTTTGTATTCTTTGCATCTGCGAGTTCTTCTTCTATAAAATTAAATGTAACAAAGTCACCTTTAACGTTATTAGCAATGAATCTTCCATCACTATGTACAGATTGTGGTGGTTTATTTAAATACATTAACAAAAGGCTGGATATAACGAGAAGGACGACTAGTGTAGCCTGAAATATTAGTTTTTTTAGTCGCAATGTTTTTTTATTGCTGGGTTCTTCTGTTTCCAGAATGGTAAATTTAATATATTAACGTGTACTATTCTACATCATTTTGCGATCCTGTCAAAGTCTCGAGTACTTTAAATCGCTCATTAGCCAAGTAGGCGAGCATCATTCCACCACCGATAGAAATTAAATTAAATCGTTTTGGTTTTATTTTTAGAAGTTGCATTGCATATGTTGTGTCGCCTCCTCCGGCAATTTTAAAACATTCTTTTGGTGTTGATAATGCAATATATTCACCAACTGCTTCTGTACCTTTATTAAAGTTTTCCCATTCGAATACTCCCATAGGCCCATTCCATAATACTGTTTTTGCAGATTCTATAATTTCACGGAATGCAGCCAGTGTTTTTGGACCGATATCCATACCAAAAAGGTTATTTGGTATTTGCTGAGTTTCTATCTCTACTGGTTTTGAGTTTTCTTCAAATTCTTCTGCTCCAATATGATCTACAGGCAAAATTATTTCACACTTATTATTTTTTGCATCCTTAATAATCTCAGTTGCATTTTTTATTTCTTTTTTATCAATTTCTACTTTTCCAATACTAATTTTTTGAGCTGCCATAAATGCATATGCAAGTTTTCCGCCTAGTAACATATAATCAGCGCTTTTTGTAAGATTTTTGATATATTCAATTTTAGTATTAATTTTTGCTCCACCTAAAACTACAACATATGGCTTTGCCGGGTTTAATTTTATTGCTTCAAGATTATCTAATTCTTTTTGCAAACCGAATCCAGCTGCACTTGGAAGCATTTTTGCGAGTTCAAAAACTGAAGCGTGCTCTCTGTATACACCAAACGCGTCATTAATATAAAAGTCACATAGTTCTGAAAGTTCTTTTACAAATTCTTTCCGTTCGGATGCATTTGAACTTTCTTCACCAGCTGCAAATCTAAGGTTTTCTAATAGCAACACTTCTCCTTGCTCCATAAATTTTATTGAGTTTTTGCATGCATGGATATGTGCGAATTTAACAGGTTTATTTAAGAGTCTTCCTAATTCAAAACGAACAGGCATTAACGATAAATCATCGTTTGGTTCACCATTTGGTCTTCCTAAGTGAGAAATTAATACTACTTTGCAGTTTTTTTTGAGCAAATACTCTATTGTTTTTATGGACGATAAAATCCGAGTGTTATCTGCAACTTCTGAGTCTTTAATAGGTACATCAAAATTTGCACGAACTACTACAGTTTTATTTTCTAATTTTAAATCCTCAATTTTTCGCAAGTTCTTATACATTCTTATTACAACAAAAGTATAGTATTATACCATAAATTCTATTATCTGTCTTAAATATCGAGTGTTTTATAAAGTTGACAACTATGCTAATTAATGATTTCTTAAATATAGTTTGCTTATTATTCAATTTAACTAATAGCTTAGTTATAAGCTACATTCCAAGAATTGTTACACCAATAACTGCAGTTATGCTCGCTAGTATTTTTGTTATTATTTTTTTCTTTTCGTTAAAAATAGCTATAGAAAGTATTGTTATTAGAATTGTTGATGTTTGGCTTATTGGATATATAATACTTACGTCGCCTCCACTTTGATATGCATTAAATATGGACACAGCAGCAGCTGCATACATTATGCTAATAATAAATAATAAAATTGCAGATCCTTTTGAAGTAATTATTGAAAGTGCACTAAATATTTTTGTTGGGAATATAATTGCAGTTAATAATCCGGGTAGTAAAAAAGCTAAACTTAAAAATGATGGTACATCTTTTGACCCAATAGTATATGCATCGTTAGCAAATGCAATTCCAAAAAATATGGCTGCTAGTAAAGCGTATAAATCACCCTTTGAAAGCTTAGAAAATTTTTCTTTATACTGCAATATCAATATTGCGATTATAATTAAAACTGTTCCCACAATTTTATCTAGATTTATTGTTTCTCCTAAAAAAACATTTGAAGCAAATAATGACCAAATGCTACCACTACTAAATAATATAGCTACATTTGATGCACTTGTATATTTAAAAGCTTTTGCTATAAAAATACCTCCAAAACAATATAAAAAAGACATTAATATTATGTTTGGCCAAAATTCTATATAACCACTTAAATTAAAGCCTCTCATTAAGGCAAATATAAGAACAAACACAAATGTAAACAGCTGAAAAACAATCGAAAAGCCAATAGGATCAACAATATTTATGTTAAGAAGCTTTTTTTGTAAAATTCGAGCAAAGGAAATCAGTACAACGTTTGCTATTGTTAATATGAACCAGTTCATTCTATTATTTCTTTGTTAATATATCTTTGTAAGATTTTAGGAACTTTTATAGTACCATCACTTTGCTGATAATTATCAATTATTGCAATGATCATTCTACCCATCGCAACTCCAGTATCGTTTACAGTATGAGCAAATTCTTTGGTTTTATCTTTACGCTCTACCTTTATATTTAATCTTCGAGCCTGGTAATCTGTAGTGTTTGTATCTGTTCCAATTTCCATAAATTCTTTTTGCCCCGGTAACCAAACTTCTGGATCTATCTGTTCTGCACTTGCTAAATAACCTGCATCACCAGTCGATTTTCTAACTAATCTATACGGAAGTTCTAAAGTTTGTAATAACCATTCATTAATATTTAATAGATCTTCAAAAACAGAAGCACTTTGCTCTTTTGTGCAAACTACATTCATTTCAATTTTGTCGAATTGATGAACTCTTTTAATACCTTTTACATCTTTTCCCCAACTTCCGACTTCACTTCTGAAGCATGGTGTGTATGCAAATACTTTGGCTGGTAATTCTTCTTCTTTCAAAACTTTATCCATAAAGTATGAAAAATTTGTAGGTTCGCTAGACCCTAAAAGGTATAGATCATTATTATCTTCTACATTATCGGATTCAATTTTATATATTTGATCTCGTTGTTCTGGGAAGTGGCTTGTACCATAAAGTGATCTTTCTTTTACTAGTATTGGTGGTATTATTGGTTTAAATCCTTTTTTTAATAATTCTTCAAATAATAGTTGCTGAATAGCATATTGCAGTAATACTGCATCACCCAAAAGATACGTAAATCTACTTCCAGAAACTTTTGCACTTTGTTCGTTGTCAATAATGCCTAAATTGGTTCCTATATCTAGGTGGTGTTTTGGATTAGTTAAAGCTTCGTCCCAGTGGATTGAACGAGCCGGCATAATTTTTAAGTCCAGTTCTTTTAAGCGCATTCCAGTTTTTAATGGAGTTATATTTTCATCTGCCTTACCATTTGCATTATCTGGAATCCAAATTTTATCAATTATGTTGTCTTCCTCACCTTTTCCAACAGGCATTGCTTCTTCTGAAACAGGGATATTAGGCACCCAATCTAAAATTTTACCCCATTCTTTTTCTACTTCCTTTAACTGTGTTTCGACTACATCCAATTCTGATTTTAGTTGTTTTACCTTGTTGATAATTGACTGATCTGGCTTTGCTTTTAGACCTTTACTAAGTTCGTTTCGCTCATTTTTTTTTACATCTCTTTCGTATATTAATTCGCTTCTTTTTCTGTCAAGTTCTAACCATTTATCAATATTAGCTTTTTCGGAATCTCCCCTCCCTGAGTCTATTACTTTTTTAACTAGGTCTGGTTGTTTTCTAATTATGTTAAGATCGATCATTTTTATGACTGAATTTATATGAATTATAATTCATTCAGCTTAAATATAAAATAGTAAGTCTTTTTATAAGTTATTTACAAAGTAATTTTCAAGTTCTTCAATTTTGATTCTTTCTTGTTTCATTGTGTCTCTATCTCTAATAGTTACAGCATTATCGTTTAATGTATCAAAATCAACAGTTAGGCAGTATGGAGTTCCTATTTCATCTTGTCTTCTATACCTTTTACCTATTGATGCTGTCTCGTCGTATTCGCACATGTATTTATTACTTAAATTCTTTTTTATATCTTTTGCTCTATTTTGTAACTCAAGCTTTTTAGATAATGGTAGTATTGCAATTTTTATTGGAGCAAATTCTTTTTTAATCTTTAATACAATTCTGTAATCTCTGTCGTCGTTACCAGTGTCTGCAATTTTTTCTTTTGTCCATGCATTATCTAACATCATCATTACAATTCTAGTTAAACCGCTAGATGCTTCTACTATATATGGAACATACCTTTCATTTTTTTGTTGGTCAAAATAATCAAGTTTAGTTCCGGAATGTTTTTGGTGTTGTGTTAAATCGTAGTCTGATCTTGCATGTATTCCTTCAACTTCATCAAACTTATTCATAGAATTGAATTTGTAAACAATATCTTCTGCAGCTTTTGCATAGAAAATTAGTTTTTCGTGCGGTTTAAATTTTAAAGAATCTTTAGGAATTCCCAGGGTTTCTGTGTACCATTTTAATCGTTCTTCTTTCCACATGTTAAATACATCTTCCGACATTGAAGGATGTATAAAGTACTGTAGCTCCATTTGTTCAAACTCCCTTAATCTAAACACAAATTGTCTTGCAATTATTTCGTTTCGAAACGCTTTACCTATTTGAGCAATACCAAAAGGGATTTTAACCCGCATATTATCTACAATATTTTTATATTGTAAGTAAATTCCCTGGCAAGTTTCTCCACGTAAGTACGAAACATTTTTTTCTGTTAATGTGGAATCTGTTGTACCCATATTAGATTTAACTAGCAGATTAAAGTTTCTGGGTTTTGCTAATTCATTTCCATCGGGAGATTTAATTTGGAAAGTCTTTATTATTATTTCTAATTGCTCTGGCATAAGTTTGTCCATATCGTTATTTTGTACAGCATTAACAATATCTGCATCTTCTATGTTATTTGACTTAAGAATTTGAACTAATTCTGCTAGAGTTTTTTCACCGTTATTTGTAGCAGTGTCAATCCATTCTTCAATTATGTGATCTGCTCTATAACGGATATTTGTTTTTTTATCTTCAACTAATACATCTGCAAATCCCGAAACATGTCCAGAAGCTTCCCAGGTTTTTGCATGCATAAATATACTTGAATCTAATCCAACTACATCATCTCTTTGCTGAACCATTACTTTAAACCAGGAATTTGCAATATTATTGCGTAGAATCATTCCATAATGACCATAGTCGTAAATTGCCTGAAGTCCTCCATATATTTCGCTAGATGGAAATATAAAGGCGTTTTCTTTGCACCAAGATTTAAACTGATCAAGTGAATTTAATTTCTGATCTGAATTAGCCATACCAAATCATTTAATAATTAAAAATGATCGGGACGACTTGTGAAGCCGCGGTTCCACCCGCATTGCTGTGTTATATACAGCCACCTTACAAATTCTTAAACTTATATTAGCCTTGCCAAAGGGCATTTAAGAATACAAAAGTATAACATTATTTATAAGAATGAAAAAGATGTATAAAAAACCTTTAAATAACTATAATCTCAAATTATTGATTTTGTCTAAATTAGAATAGTAATACTCTCTTTGTGATTCAGCATTGTAAGTTTTATATAAATTTATAGTTTCTATTTGCTTTTGTTCGTCATTTATAAACTCACATTCTAGCGGATATGTTCCAATAACTTTTTGACCTTCTAGTAGTACGCTAGGTAAGTCCCTTGTAGTGGATCTTCCTGGGTATATATAAATATTATCGTCACTAGTGATTCTAAAATAGTAGTCTTTTGGATTGGTTTCTAATATTCTTACATCTTTTAGTTTAGGCGAATCAACTTGTTTATAATAAAAATCATCTACTTCAGCAGAAAAAAAACAAAAATCTCTGTCGGGACTAATAGGTACGATACTTAAATTATTTTCTTTTACAAATTCCTTGGTTGCTATTTCGTCTATTAGTGTCCCACCGGCTTCTTTAAAGATTCTTACACCCACCTCTTCTTTTATGTTTATTCTAACTCTACGCGCATCGAAGGGTTTAAGTTTAAAGAGTTTTCCATCTATTTCTATAATGATAGTTTCTCTATATAAATTTAGTAATGAAAATGCTTTTGGATATCGTTGTAGATTTTCTGTATAAATAAAAAAACTTGTTAGTGAACTTAATAATACTGCTGTAACTGATACCATTACTAACAATAGTATTTTAAATATTTCTGATTTAATTAGTTTTCTCATACTATATTTTACAAGAATCTTTTATACATATACACTTTTAGATAACTTAATTATATTTTCAATGTTGTCGTCTGGTGCTTTAACATTTTTTACTCTTTGTCCGCACTTTAAACAATCGTAAACAATTTTTATTTTTTGATTTTGTTGCTCAATCCCGATTGGTTTTAATATTCCTCTACATTTGTTTTTTCTGTCACCAGGAAACACATCTACATGTAAGCCATATAAGCAATTATTGCAATGATCTCTACTACTTGAAGGATGTTTAGGCACGTAACTTTTGCAGTTTATACATTCAAATTCTTCGTTGTTTTTATAAAACTTTTTCATACCAGTAAAATAGTTAAAGACCCCATAATAGTAAGTGCTAATCCGAATGCCAGGGCTTTAAAAAAAGGTTTACTTCCTTGTGCATATCCAATAAACGACTTAGATACAAAATTTATTGCATTTGTTATTAAAAAAGTCAGTATTGCAAGATTCATTGCAATTACCCCACTCCCTTCTAATCCTAACAAGGTTACAGTCGGTGCATCTAGCCCAATTATTCCAGATACCGCAGTCACAAATACCGATGCATAACTTTGTTCAGTTAATTGTAAAATTTGTATTATTAATGTAAGAATTACAATTATTCCAACAAATTTTAATGCAGGTCCAATCGAAAAATTTTCGTGTTTTATTAATATTCGCTCAGTACTTTTTAGCTTTAAATTTTGCATATATATTATACAAACTCCAGTAATCAAACCTATAAAAAACATTGTTGCAACAGGTAAAATTACGTTACTTAAAAAGTTTGCATTTGTAATGCTAATTAATATTATTATTGAAATGAAGCTCATTGCGTTTGCAACAACTGCAGAACCTGCTAATAAATATGACTGTAAAGTTTTTGTATTTTTTGACTTTATTGCCAATGCAATAGTTGTAGAGGTGGAAGATATTAGCCCTCCAACAATAGCTGTTGCTAGTAGCCCTTGTTTTGCACCAACCAGTTTACTCAATAAATATCCAAATAAATTTATTCCAGATATAACTACTACAATTGTCCATACACTAAAAGGATTAATGATACTTATTTGTTTAATATCTTCCGATAAACTAACCTGATGTGCATTAATAAATGTTAGTAAATCAGAAATATAATAAGTTTTATTTGGCAATATAGGCAAAATTACTACAGAAACTATTCCAAACTTCAAAATATCAATTACTTCGTCGTGTTGTATTTTTTCTATAAAAGCACCCACTCCTCTTTTTTGTGATAAAAAGAAAGCTAATATAACAAGTATAAATAGAATTGCTGTAATTGGAATTAAGTCTGAAGTAGTAAA
>CAZRHM010000034.1:2103-9510 GCA_964599845.1 uncultured Candidatus Saccharibacteria bacterium | reverse complement strand
TTTTTCTATAACTAATCTGTCTACAATAAGCTCAATGTTATGTTTTACAAATCTATCTAATTTGATTTCTTCATCTAAATTATAAATTTGCCCATCTACCCTGACTCTTACATAACCTTGCGATAAAAATCTACTAAATAATTCTTCGTATGTTCCTTTTCTATTTTTAATAATAGGCGATAGAACCATTATTTTTACCTTATCGCTATTAAATATTTTTGGATAGTTTAGAATTTTGTCTACAATTTGTTGTGCAGTTTGTTTTTCTAGTTTTCGACCGGTTATGGGGCTTCTTGGATGTCCAACTCGAGCAAATAAAAGTCTTAAATAGTCGTAAATTTCTGTTACTGTACCTACTGTTGAACGTGGATTATGCCCCGTAGATTTTTGGTCTATTGAAATTGCAGGAGAAAGTCCTTCAATCAAATCTACATCTGGCTTATCCATTAAACCCAAAAATTGCCTTGCATAAGCAGAAAGTGACTCGACATATCTTCGTTGACCTTCAGCATAAATAGTATCAAAAGCTAGTGAAGATTTTCCTGAGCCAGATAGTCCTGTTATTACTGTTAATTTATTTTTGGGAATATTAACATCAATATTTTTTAAATTGTGAGTGCGAGCACCCTTTACCTTTAAATATTCCATTAGTGCCTTGTTTTGCTTAACTAGTAATTATAATCCAAGTATACCTGTTTAGTCTAATTGTAAGGCTTTAGTTTAGTTTTTAGTGGTTAGCGGTAAGTGTTAGGTTTGAGTTTTAAAATAAGCAAAAACCTGATCTAAATATTTTAAAAGATAGGTGAATTGTATTGCTAATTATATAAGTAGGCTTATTTACCATTACCATTGCCATTCCGTTTAAAATCCCAAGCTTTAAAGCCAAAATATTTTACAGAAACAATATAAAATAGAATTGCAAGAACAAGACCTACCAATGAATCAATTACATAATGCTCTGCTCCATACCAAGTTGCAAAAGCAATCCCTAATGGAATCACAAATAGCGGTAGCATTTTCTTTCCGTATGTTCTAACTATGTAAATATAACTATAGCTTGCCCAGCCAGTATGGAGTGAAGGTAATGCAGCAAAAGGGTTTCCGCCGATCTCTTGAATTGAATAAATTTGTGCCCCGTCAATATATTCAAATTTCCACAAGATTCTTTCTATATAAGGTAAATATCCTGTCTCCGATGCATACCAAGGAGGAGCAGTAGGTGCCAACACATAAATTAATACACAAAATAATCCATACGCAACTAAACCATAAACATAGGCTTTAAAATATTTTCGTTTTTGAAACCAAATAAATATTGCAGCTATTCCCCATATCCAAAAATAAACACTATACATTATAAAAAGTGTGTAATCGTACCACTGGGGGTTACTTAAAACAGGCAAAAATGTTCTTTGCAAAACTACAGTAGGAATTTCATCTAAAAAAAAGAATATTGTGGATTCAATCGCTATCAATTCCTCTATTAATAAATTCACTCCTAAGCTTTGACTAATTGGATAAGCATTAGCTCTTAATACTTCGTATAAATATAAAAGTGCAAGTGGAATACTAAAGTCTTTTAAAAATTCAAACCCTTCTTTTCTAAAAATTGCTATTACCAAAACAATAATAATTAAAAAGTTCATTCCATATGTAATTCCAACAATATTCAATAACAAAAAAAATAAAATCAAAGAAGAGCAGAATATGTAGAAATGTTTATTTATTAAAACTTTCATTAATTTGTGTGTAATTTAACAACTAACTTTATACTAAAAAAATTTTTATGGCAAAAGTAAAAAAGCTGGTAATATTATTTAATTAATAACTTAATATGCAAAAAATATTAGTATCGGGAGGAGGTGGCTACATCGGTTCTCACATGGTTTATGCCTTGTTAGAAAACGGTTTCGAGCCAATTATACTAGACTCTTTTGAGCGGTGCACAGACCAAAATCTTAAAACAATTGAAAAAATAAAAAATGTTAAATTAAAAATATATAAAGCAGATTTAAAAACAGACAATTTAACAAAAATTATTGAAGAAAAAGATATTTACGCAATTACCCATTTTGCTGCATATAAAGCAGTAGGTGAATCTGTAGAAATTCCATTAGACTATTACATTAACAATGTTTATGGAACTACTAAACTTTTAGAATTTGCTAAAAATAAAAATATTAAAAAATTTGTATTCTCTTCTACAGGTGCTGTTTATGGTAATAATCCAAATAGCCCTCTAAATGAGGAGTCAGAAACTATGCCCGAAAGCCCCTACGCGGCATCAAAATTATTTGCCGAAAGAATTATAAAAGATTTTTCGGCAGTGAATGATTTTAAAGCTGTTGCACTTAGATACTTTAATGTTGCCGGCAATATTACCTCTGGCAAAATTGGTGATACTCAAATTACATCTCAATCACTACTGCCAAGCTTAATTATGTCTCATTTAGGGATTAGAAAAATAGAATTTAAGATTCATGGAAACGATTATAATACAACCGATGGCACAGCTATAAGGGACTATATACATGTTGTAGATTTAGTAGATGCGCATATTAAAGCCTTGGAATATATGGAGAAGTCACAAATAAATTTCGATATATTTAATTTAGGAACTGGAAAAGGAAGTAGTGTTTTAGAAGTAATAAAGTCATTTGAAGAAGTTACAAATACTAAACTTGATTATGAATTCGGACCAAGAAGAGCTGGCGATGTTGAATCACAATATTGTAATCCAAATAAAGCCTTTAAATTGTTAAACTGGAAAGCTAAATATAATTTAAACAATATGCTCGAATCTAGTTATATTTGGTATAAAAATAATTTTAAAAGTTTAGAAAAAAAGAATATTGTATAAAGTTTTTAACTGTTTACAAAAATGGTTAAAAGTGAAATTATATATCAGTACAATTATTATTAATGGAAAACCAGAAACAAAATTTACAGCAGCAACCAAACCATCAGCCGAATTCAAGTAATCAGTCAATGACTCAAATTGCTGCTCAGCAACCTCAAGTTCAGCAAACTGTTTTGTTGAATACAAATACTCAGAGACAGCCTATAAATTCGACACCTGCACCAGCTCAGACTCCTATTGAACAAACACAAACAGTAGCAAATGTGGATCAGAATCAGAATTCTGAAATAAATGTTGAACAAGAAATTTCGGAAGAATACAATAAAGATGTAAAAAATGCTTTGATTAGAGAAAATCTGAAATATTTAGGGGCAATATTTATTATTTCCATACTGATATATATAATAACTAGAGTTGTATTGTAATGAGCCCAGAAGACAATCCATTTTTTGAAAAACCTCGTAAAAAACGAAACTACTTTGTACTATTTTTAGAAATTATAGGAGTAGTTTTATTCTTTTTATTTTTAAGCTTTATTTTTATTTTTGGACAAAACGAAGTGCGTGGACCTTCAATGCTTCCAAGTTTTAAAGATGGAGAAATATTATTTTTAAGTAGATTACACAATTATTTAAACTCAACATCTATTGGTAAATCCTTAGGGTTTACTTATAAAAAGGGTGATGTGGTGGTTTTTGTTAGAGAAGGCTTTGATGAGGAAGTAGTAAAACGAATAGCAGCTTTACCGGGAGATAGAGTTCAAATGTTAGATGGTACTATATATGTTAATGATATACCTTTAATAGAGTCTTTTTCTACTTATAATTTGAATCAAGATGGGGGTGAAAAACTAATTAATAATGGACCGGCAATTATTATTCCAAGTAATGAGTATTTTTTACTTGGCGATAATAGGCCAGAAAGTATTGATTCAAGACATTTAGGCTCTATTAAGGAAAATAATATAAAAGGTAAAGTATTTTTAAGAATTTGGCCTTTAAGGGAACTAAGTATTATTCCTCGAGGTAGGTATTTGTAAAAATCTTTTTAGCAATAGATATAATAAAATTTGTTGTAATGTTTAATACAGTGTTATGTTCTAACACTATTCTATCTATTTGATATGCCCAGTAAAAGGCTTATATTTAAAAGATAGTTAATATGTTATTTCAGAAACATACAATATAATCAGATCTAATTAGTTCAAATTTTAAACAGATTTATTTCAAAAAATCTATCTGTAATGCAAATAAATACAAAGACAGGTCTGTTATGTGGCTATGCCTAAGACCTGTCTTTGCAATATTAACTTCTATTTTTTAGTATTTTGTATAAGTAATGTAGGTTATAGAACTACTTAAAAGCTTTCTGAATGCTCGTTATAAATAGCATCTGCTAAATAAATTCCAACTTCAATACCTCCAAACTTAGCAACCCTTTGACTAGAAAAAGATTCATCAAACTTTTGTTCAGAATATAGCTTAATTGTTTCAGTTAACAATGTAGTAAATTCTTCAATTTCTTGTTTTAGTTCATCTTTATTTATAGATGAATTAGCATCTGCAAGAATTGTTGCAATATTCTCGTTAGTTGTTTCTAAGCTAGAAACAGCTGCATCAGCATCTTCTGTATTACCCGATTTTAATGCATTTGTGTAGGCTAACAATGTTTGATTTTGTTCTTCTAAACTTGTAGAAAATGAATTTACGGTTTCTTCAGAGTAGTAAGTAGCTAACAAATCTGCAAAGTCTTGTCTATTTTGTACTAATTCATCGCTTAGTGCAGTCTGGTCTGGTGATTCATTTTGTACTGACCTTGTATAGTCTAATAATAAATACGAGTATTCACTAAATATAGCCTGCATATCAGTACTTAAATCTGTATAGGCGTCTCTTGAATCATCTTCAACTTCGGGTGTTTCGTTTTTATCGTAAAATACAGATAGCCCAAAGCCAGCTAATCCACCAACTACTAAGGCCATAATGACTGTAACTACCTTTACCAAGCCACTTTGTGATTCGGTTACGTTATTATTTTCCATAAGAATATTTAAAAATTAATTACTACTATATTAAAATAAATTATTGATTAATAGTCAAACAATTTTGCTTTATGAGTGTAAATCATTCTGATAAACTAAAGTAAGTTATACATAAACTATGCCTATTGTTACTACAAAAAATATACATTTAAAGTTATACCAAATACTTCTTATTATATTAATTTTTTTTACTTTTATTTTTGCAGGAATTTTTATTTGGAATAATTTACCAGTAAGATTTTTTAAAACTACTACCGAAAAAGGTTCTTATAACAATACCCACATTGATGTCGCTGGCAACACAAATAACTTGGAACTTAAAGCGGGCTCACATACACCTGATGGTTGGTATTCTACAGATTGGAAATATAGACGAAAAATATCTTTTAAAAAAATAAATACACAAAAAAATTTTCCAGTATTAATTAGCTTAACCACTAAAAATTTTGATTTTAAAAATGCAAAGGAAGATGGTTCCGATATAATTTTTATTTCTAGCGATAATCAAACAGAGCTGGAGGCTGAACTAGTGAGCTGGGAAAATAATAAGGCCACATTGTGGGTAAACATACCCGAGCTAAAAGTAGATACAAACACATATTTTTATATTTATTACGGAAATCAAACTGACTATAAATTCCAAAGCAGACAAACCGTATGGGATTCTAACTTTTTAATAGTTAACCATTTAAATTCTACTACAGAAGAAGAGCAAACCATCTATAAAAATTCGGGAGTTAACGGGTTTGATGCAAAACCGTTTGAATTTGATGGTTCTACAGAAAAAAAAGAATCATTATTAGATTATGGGATTGAGCTAGATGGAAGCGGCTCACATTTGCAAATTAATCACAATGAACAGTTAAATTTAGGAAAAGTAGAAGATAGTTATACTGTAGAGGCATTAATATACTACACAGGCGACAATGCCCATAATATTGTAACTAAGGGACAAGAATTTTGGGGAAATGGAATTAACGCATTAAATTTATCTATTGCACCTAGTTCAGTTGGTTTGGATAGACAGCAAAAACCTTTGTTTGGATTTTCTACATCATCTGAAGAAAATTTTTATGCGGGAGGTGATAAAGATTTTAGACTATCTGAACCAGGCTGGTATTATGTTACAGGCGTAAAAGATACTGTTACAAAAAGTGATATCGTATTTGTAAATGGCAAACAAATATCAAATACTCAGTATCAAACAGATAAACCAGCAACACGGGAAGAACCAATTAGAATTGGAAGTAATATTGGTGGTGAAGGATTTAGGGGTATTATTGATGAGGTAAGAATTAGCAGCTCTGCCCGATCAGCAGAATGGATTGAGTTACAAAAACTTAATTTATTCGGTGAATTAATAACTATTGAGCCAGAAGTAACAGTTTACCCGAATACAGGTAGCTGGGAATTAGATACTCAAAGTCAAATTATTAAAAACACGTTACGATTTTTGCAACTACCTAAATCTTCAGAATCTAAAATCATTACTGCGGAATTAACTAATCTTGAAAACGATAATGAAATAATATTTTATGTAAGATTTGGAAACAATATAAAAACTTTGGAAACAAGAGAATATAGTATTCTTAAGAGCTTTAAAAACAATACTAAGGCTGAAATACTTTACTCAGAGTTTGAAGCTTTAAATATACCAAAAAATTCTTTAATGCAATTTAAAATTGAATTAAAAAGTATAAAAGGAACAGAAACACCTGGTATTAAAAATGTAAAAGTTTATTATTAGGTGTTAGGGTTTAGGTGTTAGGTTTTAGTTGTTGGGAATTAGTTGATTTTTGTATACATAACAAAGTCTTATAAAATTATTGAATGTATGAGCAATTCTCGATCATTTTAGAAGATGAGCCAATAGGTTTTAAATTTATTTGGCTACTTGTTTAGAATTCAAACAATTCCCCCCTCTTTTTAAGAGGGGGATAGAGGGAGTTAAGCTAAGAGCATTGCAATAATTGCAACTGCCAAAACTACAAAAACTATAAATAGAACAATAATAATAATAGTCTGCATTCTCTCCGTATTTTTATTTGCTTTTTTAACCTCATCATTTTTCATCTCAGGAGTCTGATCCATTGCAGTAACGGGCGAAACCTCGTCTGGTAAGGGTGGCAAACCAGTAGATATTTGCGGATTACTACTAACCTGCTCTACTGCTTGGTTAACAACATCATTCATATTTCCCTCAACTTGTGGTAATTCTGTTGGACTGGTATTTACAGGAGTGTTAGTTGCAGAAGTATTATCAACATTAGTTTGTGGCGCTGGTGTAGTTGTTACATCGTTAGTACTTCCCATACTACTAGTGACTGAATTATTAATTACTCCATTTACCGCAGCGGTTAAATCATTTGGCATAGCTTGCTGAGAAGGCAAACTTTGAGCCTGAGTACTTGCATCAATATTAGTAGGTATAGAGTCAACTGGTGTAACTCCATTATTTGGTTGTGTTGAACTATTAGCATTACCAGTATTTGAATTATTTTCCATA
>CAZRHM010000034.1:0-2003 GCA_964599845.1 uncultured Candidatus Saccharibacteria bacterium | reverse complement strand
TTGGTTTTCTGTCACCTTCTGGTAAAGCTTCTCGAACAATAATTGTTCTACCTTCATAATCTTGTTGGTCCATAGCAGCTATAACAGCTGCACCTTCTTCATCAGAACTCATTTCTGCGAAACCAAAACCTTTAGATCTTCCAGACATTCTGTCTGTAATGATTCTTACTGATTCCACTGTACCGAACTCAGATAGTTTAGATCTTAGAGAATCTTCTGTTGTAGACCAAGGAAGGTTCCCAATATATAATTTTTTTGCCATTGCAAAATAAATAAAAAAATAAAATATATTCTTTCAACTATCGGAAAACGATACGAGGAAAAGAACTAAGTATATTTTAACATATTCTTTTACTAGTGTGTCAGAAATGTCGAGTTTGCGGTAAAATTGAGAAAAGTTGTCAATTAAAGCCTTTGAGCTTTGTTATTGTAGTGTGGATTTATTAATGTGTGTTCGATTGGACATTTGTATAATACAGAGATTTTTAAAGACTTCAAACTATAGCGTAGAAGGAGTTTAAAATCTTTTACTCCCGATACATCCAAGCCTTGATTTACAAGGTGTATCGGAAATGTAGATTAGGAGAGTTCGCATAGAGGTCTAGTGCGCTTCGTTGGAAACGAAGTATTCCGGATTCCGGAATCGCGAGTTCGAATCTCGCACTCTCCGCCAGATTCTTAATGTTCTGTATAGACCCGTTTCTCGATGCTAGGAGTGCTTACACCAATTGCTAAATCAGCCCTAAACTTTCTCAAAGTCCGAAAAGAGTCTAAATATTCCAAAATTTCCTGTAAATCGCTCAATTTTAAATATTAAGTCCAGATTCTAAATCAAGCGAGAATTCGCCCTGGAAACATTTGAAATTTTTTATTACTACTTTTGTTAAATGCATTTTTTATATGTAATTAAATCTATTATCATTCCTCAAACATCTCTTTAAGTATAACCTTATTCAGCATTTCTACTGTTTCCTGACTGTCTGCATTCAGATCTTTTATGCGATCTAGTTTCGCGAATAAAGATTCAATGCGCTCTACAATATATTTCTGCTCGGCGAGTGGGGGAAGGGGAAAATACATGTTCAATATTTCAGATCTTGATATACCAGGAATCAAGCTTTTCGCATTATATTTCAAATCATCGATTTTAGTAGTCAGAAAATTGGAAATAAATTTTAGATTTAAAGAGTATAGATTTCTCAACGCCATGATTTGTCTAGCAATATGCATATTACCGTATGAATTAAATGCCATTTCTCCAATAGTGCCTTTACAAGTAATTAGTAGGTCACCTATGAAAGAAATCGATTTTGGTTTGTCAGTCCACCTAGTAATTGTCAATTGACCATTATTAAAGTGGCTGGCACCAGTAATATATGGGATACCTTGTTTTACGTCGTTATATTGATTGATTTGCAAATCTTGCCCAGAGATAAGTTCTATAATCTCTCCCAACCTGCACCAAGCCCATCCTTCAGGAAGTTCGAAAGGTATTTCATTTACTGCAATTGGAGGCAATGGTTTTTGCTTTCTAATCTTGCCTTCTTTGACTAGCTTTTCCTTTTCAACTTTGATTTTTTCAAGAAGTACCTCAGCAGATTCTATATTTGAATTATCTCTTCGCCATTTCTCAGAAAGTTTACCTGTGATTGCGTCTTGGAGGATTTGTTGACGGAGAGAGGTGTGGGTAGATAATTGAACGTTATTTACATTAGCTAATTTTACAACTTGCGCATCCCTTGCTTTAAGCTTCTCTAGAATATCTTTCTGTTCTTCCAATGAAGGTAACGGAATTTCTAAATCTAAAAACTTTTGTGGAGAAATTCGCCTTGAGCCGACCCCTACCGCCAGTTTATCTAAATCTAAATATCTGTTACCTGATTTGAAGTAATAAAAAACCCATTCAGCAAGACTTTGGCTTGAGATATCGAAAGCTGGTATATCAGCACTACTTTCATAGCCATCAAGTTCTAGTGGAACGATTCCAAATGCCCCTTTATGAA
>CAZRHM010000033.1:0-9577 GCA_964599845.1 uncultured Candidatus Saccharibacteria bacterium | reverse complement strand
CTGAAGTGAATTCATTGTCGTAAAGGCTGTTCAGCTTTGAATTATTTTCTTCTATTTGTTTTTGCTTTTCGCTAATTTGTTCGTTAATTTGCTCAACCGTATAACCGTTAAGTCTGTTATATATAATTTTATTAATCCTTTCCCTTTCACTTTTTAAAGCATCTATCCAAGCTGCATTTACAAATAACTCATCTTCTTTTTGGTTTAATTGTTCGACAAACTTTTTATACTCATCAGATGTAAAGTTATTGTAATTAATATTTAAATTAATTTTTTGAGTAGTTTTTGAAAGCCAGGAAATAGCTAATAAAACCATGTTAGCTATAAATATAAAAATGCCAGCATAAATTATTAATTGATTAAGACTATATATATATATTCCGATTGTGGTAGGTAGAATTAGTATTGTTATTAACAAACTGATTTTTGTAACTATATTATTACTTTTTACTGTTGTATTCGAACTTTCTTTCTTTTTTGAATTATCTGCTAAGGTTGATGTATTTATCCTTTTTAAAAAACTTGAAATTTTTTGAAAACGAGAGGATCTTAAACCATTAAGTTTGCTGTTCAAATCTGGATCATTTTTTAATGCACCAAACTTGTCTAGTTCAAAGTCTATTCTACTTAAAATATTTAGCAAATTTTTGGATTCTTCTATAGAATTTTTTAAACTATTTATTTCAAGCTGTAAAGATTCATTTTTTTCTGTTATTTCTTTTTTATAATTACGAATCTCCTTGTAAGTCTCGATTGCAGCATTTAAGACTTTTCTCTGATAAACTAGTTTGTTCTTGCCTACAGAACCTGAAGTCGCTTCTAGTAAGCCCTCTATAAGTAACTTAAGATTAGATTGTTCAAATCTTGATAAATCAATGTTCATTATTGTCTTTCGTAAACTAGTGAAGAGTTACATAAATACACTCTAACCGAACTACCTGATTGACAAGAAACGCTTCTAGGATAATCCGAGCCAGAACATGGCACTCCATCAAGAGTTTGGCTTCTACATGCATTTTGAAGTGAAGTGTTATCAGAAGAAACTGTGCATAAGTTAGCAAAAAAGAACTGGAATGCAGGCATTTGTACATTATAACAAGCTACATTACTATTTATACCTAATAAGTTAAAGAAAGTAGTTAGAATTGGTACAGCTAAAAACACAAGACCAAACCCTAATATATAGTAAATTATTTTTTGCCTTATCTCTGTAATTTTTGTAACATCTCCCCTCGAAATCATGTATCTATAACCTAGTACAAAAAGAAAGAAAAAAGATAAAGTACCAACTAAAGCCCAAATTAAGTAAACAATTCTAACAAACCAGATTTCTAGTTGCTGGAGTTTAGGTGGTCTTAAAACTGATCGGACTACAAAACAGCCATCTGTACCTGGAGTCCCATTGCAACGACTTGGTGATCCCGAACCGCATCGAAAAGTTGTTGGATTAGGAGCATTACCATCCTCGCATGGACAAAGCCAGTAGCCGTTCGCATCTCTTCTATCGGTTGGTTCAGTTGGATTGTTATCTACATCGAAACATTGATAACTACTTTTTTTATTTCCAGAAAATTCAAAATCTTGCGCTTGTGCATTTATTGTTGTCATAGTTCCTAACAACAACATAAACGAAACGGTTATTGATGCAAATATTTTTATAAGTTTGTACATAGTATTTATTTTAGAGCATTTTTAATAAAACAACCATTCTTAAAAACAAAAAAGCAGGGTTTCCCCTGCTTTTTATTGAATTTCATTTTATTAATTTCCTCCAAGTAATTCGTTAATTACTTCTTGACCATCACCTAAGTCCAATTCGTCAGTATTGGTATTTAGAGCATCGCTTGCACCAAGTAAACCTACAATTAATACTAATCCTATTAAGCCTACTATCAATGCACCAATTCCAATAAATACGTTTTTGATTGCTTTTGTAGCCTCTTCAACTTTGCCCTCATCTCCTTCACTTTGTATATATTTAAGTGCTGCTTTAACAATTGTAACTATCGCGATAATAATAATACCTACAAAGATTAAGGAAAGTACAAATTGAGCTAAACTTGCAAGAGTACTTGCAGTTGTTGCAGCAGTACTTCCACCTGCTCCGCAAAGAGGTGAGGTTAGTCTGATGTTTTCAATAAAAGGAAAGATTGTACAAATCAAATTTGATTCTCCTGCTTGAGCTTCAACCTGAGTTAGTACTGGGCTAAGTGGAGAAACTGTGAATACAAATATGGATAGTAGCATCCCTACTGTAATAAATGTTTTTTGAATTCTTGTCATGAATTTATTATATAAAATTTAAATTATCGTGTAAAAGGCAAATCATCTATTCCAGCAGGATTTTCGATTTGATCGTCGAAAAGTCCTGATAGTCCTGTTATTCCAGATAACAAAATCAAACCTATTAAACCAACTATCAAAATCCCAAAACCAATAAAAACGCTTTTAACTGCTTTTGCTCCAGATTCTACCTCTTCCTGATTTGATTCGCTTCTAACAATTTTTAGTGCTGCTTTTATGATAATAAAAATTCCAAACGCTGTAAATCCCGCAAAAATTAATGAGCCTGCAAAACGAATCAGACTTTCTGTAGAACCGACTACATTAGCACCTCCTCCTGGTGCTGTTTCACATCCTAAAAAATCACATGCATCAAAATTCTGAGCATTTATTGTTGTGAAACTAAATACAAATACTGTTGTAAAAATTAATACGATTCCAAGTGTTTTTAGTATTTTCTTCTTATTCATATTATTAATAGCATGCATTTTCCGCTGCCTTTACAGGATCTTGAATATTATTTCCAGACTGATAAATTACTTCTTGAAAAAAGAAGCTTCGATCAGTGTTTGGACAACCTCTAAATGCGGCTGGCCAATTCCAAAGTGGACCAAGTCCCATTATTCCCCCAATTAAAGATAATATAATAGGTACTGCTATTGAGATTCCCGCACCAATAAATACAGATTTCAGTTTATTGAAAGACTCCGCCATACCTTCCTCATTCCCCTCACTTTGCAGTGCTTGAAATGCTGCTCTTATTATTAATGCAATCCAAAATATTATTAGTCCTATTGAAACTAACAGACCTATAAAAGAAAGCCATGAAAGCGCTGAAAAATATGGATCGTTAGGCAGTGCGATTTGATTAAAAAAAGGTATTACTATTGGCTCCTCCAACCCTACACCTTCAACATCGAAGTTTACATTACCTACCGCTTGTGCAATTATTAGTGTATCCATATATTATTGTATAACAATATTTGTACCACTTCCACCTCCCGAATCTACAACAACCAGGTTATTTAAACTACCTAATCCCAACACATTTGCAATTAACTGTATAATTATTATAAAAGACCAGGCTAATATAAATCCTGCAAATAAATATATTAATGTTTTATTTGCTTTTTGGATTTCTTCTTCATTTGTAGTTCTTGCTCTAATAAATCCTGCAACATATATTCCATAAACAACTGCGTAAACAGATACAAACCCTAAAAATGTTGTTATTGCCAAATTAATTATTACTGGGAGTTGTGATGCTTCTCGGATTGCTAATGTTCTACCAAAAAATCTTATTAATGGTTGTATTTCTGGTGTTGTTACGTTTGGTGCACCTGCACTACCCTTACATTTATTCTGACAGCAAGTTGAATCTGGATTAAAAAGTCTTTCGTTAATACAATTAAAGTCTGGTTCATAGTCGTTTGGGCATGCAGATGGTATACAGATTGATTCTGTTTGTGCTTGTACGGGTGTGCTGAATATTACAAAGCCAGAAAAAGATATAAATGACATTATTGCCGATAAGAGTATTAACTTTGTTAAATATTTTTTCATTATCCTAAACCTTGTACGCCTAATAAATTTGTAAAAACATTTACAATTGTTGGTGCTAAGACTGCAATAATAAAACCAATAATTGCTGCTGTTAATGTTTGCTTTGCTCCTGCAACTTTATCTTCGTTACCTTGTGAGGTTAATAATTGAAATGCTCCAAACAAAATCATCCCTGCAAACGTGATTAATAGCACTGGTCTTATTAATGATCCAGCTGCGCTTATAATTTGTTCAACATTATCGAATCTTGATGGATTTGGTATTTTGAAATTTATATTCTGTGCAAAAACAGGTGTTAAATTTACTATAAATAAAATAAGCACTGTAGCTAGTATAACTTTTATTTTATAATTTTTTTTCATTCTATTTTTATAATATTTAATCCTGAAAATACTATTTTAGCTCCTGGCTCTACTTTATTTTCTATAATTAACTTAGCTATATTATCTTCAATATAGTCTTGAATTGTTCTTTTTAATTCTCTTGCTCCATATATACTATCATAACCCTCTTTAGCAAGCATAGATAGAGTTTGATTATCCCAAGTTAAAGTTATTCCATTTTCATTTAAAAGTTTATTGTGAATTAGTTGTAATTGCAAATTCGCAATTGTCTCAATTTCTACCTGTGTTAACGGCTTAAACATTATTACTTTATCAAAACGGTTTAAAAACTCTACTCTATAAACATTGTAGAGTTCAGGCTTAACAGTATTTTGAATTTGATTGTACGATAAATTCTTTGTTATTAGCTCTGCAATTTTTTGTGAAGCTGCATTAGAAGTTGCAATGATTATATTATTTGTAAAATCAATTCTTTTTCCAGAATTATCGTTTAAATACCCTTCGTCTAAAACCGATAAAAACAAATCTAGAACTTTGTAGTTGGCTTTTTCTAATTCATCTAACAAAATTAGAGAAAACGGATGTTTTTTTACTTGAGATGTGAGCACACCATCTACGTAGATTTTATTTTGATCGTAATATCCTAATAATTTTTTCAAGTTATTTTCATCGTTATATTCAGACATATTTAGTCTAACCATTAGGTTTTCATTTCCGTAATAAACTTTGGCAATAGTTTTTGCAACTTCTGTTTTACCTACTCCTGTTGGTCCATAAAATAAAAAGCTGGCTAATGGTTTATTTGATTTTGTTAGCCCGGCTCTAATTCTTCGCAATGCGTTTGCTACTGAGCTGATTGCCTGTGTTTGACCTACTACTCTTTTGTGTAGTTCAATTTCTAATTTTTGCAATAGTTCTGCTTCTTCATTATTTAGTTTTCCAATTTTTGCGCCTGTCTTATTATGTAATATTTCATTGATGACTGTATTATCTACATATTTAAGATTTTTTATATTTGCTAACATAAAACTTTCTTCTAAAAGTTCCAAACCTTTATCGGGCATTGCTTTTTCGTAATTAATTTTGTAGGAGTACTTTACAAGTTCCTTTAGAGCATTTAGCTGCAAAATCTTATTGTATTTTTTTTCGAATTTAATGGAGCTATCGAGCAAAATTTGCAAGCTTAATTCTTCGGATGGTTCGGTATAATTTACAATTTCGAATAAAGAAGAAAAGCTTTTTATATTTTTAATATGATTATTATAATCATCTGGTGTAGTTGTAAGAACTACCTTCAAATTATTTTCATCTATAATATTGCCAATCAAGTTAATTATTTCAAATTTTACCTCGTCACGAAGTGTAAAAATTTGACCAATTTCTTCAAATCCTAGAATAATATTTTTAGCATTATTGACTTCTAGAAGTAGCTTTGACAAGTTATTTTTAAATTCATCGACTCCTTTCGATTTCGCAAATATAGTATTTAAGTTTAAAACTATGAGTCTTTTGTCTGATAGTTGTTTTGGTACATCTTCAATAACTAGTCTGGTTGCTAGGTATTTTAAAAAGTGCGTTTTACCTGTCCCTGGCTCTCCTATTAATAGTACGGCAGATGAATTTTGCTTTGTTAAGATTTCTAATGTTTTGTTCATTACATCTTCTCTTCCAGTTGTTAATACAAAGTTTGTTTTTGCAGCAATTGCTGTAAAATCTGCGGAAAGTATATCTAACAATGGAGTCGCCCTCGACGTGAAGGTTCTGTTTATTGCGCCTGTTGGTTTTAATTTTGATAAGCTTTTCCATTTTTTTATATAGTTTCGTTCTCGTATTTGATTAGAAAGCCAAAATTTTAAGGCTTCAATATCTTTTTTAACAATTCCATTGCTGTTTAGTGTTTGTATCCAGTATTTTTCTAATAAATGTATAAAAAGTACTTCGTAGTCTATATAATTAACTTCCATTTCGAAAGCTAACCGAAATAAATCAAGAAAAATTACTTTATTTACTTTTTGAAAGTTCTGACTAGCTGTTTCTAATTTTATTTGAGATTTTAGTTTTTCAATATTTTCTATACCTAGTCTTAACCTCACTAATTTTTGAATTGATTTTTTGTTTAGTAGCCGAAACGATATATTAGCTATAAAATCTTCGAAATTGTTAAAGTAGGCTTCGTCTATTAGTTGTAAAATATTCTCTGAAAAATAATTCTCTGCTTCAATTTGAGTGGGAGCGTTATTGTTTAATAGTCTTTTTTTAAGTTTGTAAATGCTACTTTCTTCTAAAGTAAAACTGAACTTTGTTTTATCTCGTAATAAATAAAATGAATATATTATTGGGTAAATTAAGAATAATGCAATAGTTATGTGTATATTTTCTGAACTAATCTGATCAATAAAATGTTGGTTTGAATTTATTACATTAAATAAAGAAATTAATATAACTAGTAGGCTAAAAACTAAAATAACATATCCAATTGCTTTATCAACCTTATTTTTTCTTGTTCTGAATCCTTTATATTTAAACAAATCATCATAATCTACAACAAGCTCAGTCGCTGAGTTAAGTAGTCCAATTTTTTGCTTACCATTAATGATCTTCACATTACAAAATAAAAACTATTGGTAGTAGAGGCAATACTATTGCGAATATAAGCAAAGCAATATACGGAATCGATAAAACAGCTACAGTAAAAGAACCCAAAATGATCCACCAGGTTCTAATAAATACTCCTATTACTCTGCCCATTTTTGAATTGTCCCCATATAGCGGTTTTGTGTAGGACTTAATCATTGGCAGAGTTTTAGTTAAAACTAATAAAAATGTAATTCTGAAAATTACAAAATTTAGTATTTCTTTAACTTTGATTCCATACCACCATTCAGCTACACCTATTGTGTATTCTTTCATTATTTATTAATAATTTATAACAGTATAAGGATTTTATTATTTATGTTCCAGTTGTAAGTTAAAATATATTATGAAAAAAATCCTATTTATTGGACAAGCACCACCAAGTAACATTGCAGATAAGCCATTTGGTAGAACTATGCTTTATAAGTGGCTTAGTAATATTGGTCTTAATGACTTTGAAGAACATAGTGCAAATGCTTTATGGAATAAATCTTTGTTAAGCAAATATAAATCAAACCCTGTGATGTTAAATTTTACAGCATTAGTAGATTTTTTTCCTGGTAAAAATAAAACCCGAGGGGATATTGTACCAACTCACGAACAAATTATTAATAACAAGCTTAATATTCTTTATGAATTAAATAAAAATCCAGATATTGTTATTCCAATTGGAAAGCTTGCCATTGGTTATTGCTTTTACGGTTATGATATTACAAAAAAACAATATTCAAAATTGCGCTTATCTGATGTTATTGGAAAAAATTATATAACTAAACCTTTCGATTTAATAACAAAGAAATTTCAAGTTATTCCATTTCCACATCCATCTGGTGCAAGTGTTTGGTATAACTTGCCAGATAATAAGTTAAAGGTATTTAATGCTTTAAGAATAGTTGAAGAACTATTGAGTTAGAGTATTTATTGAATTTTTATAGATTATAATTCCAATGCATGCGGCCCGATCTGAAAGATCGGGCCGCAACATTAATCTCTTCTGAATTACTATAATTACATCATTCCCATTCCTCCTGGCATACCACCTCCCATTGGAGCAGAATCTGCTTTTTCTTCTGGAATATCTGTAACCACAGCTTCAGTTGTTAGTAACAACATTGCGACAGAAGCAGCATTTTGTAATGCTGATCTTGTAACTTTAACTGGATCAATAATTCCTGCTTCTACCATATCTACAACTTTTTCATTTCTAGCATCAAATCCCTTACCTGATTTCATTTCTCTTATGTACGACGCAGCTTCTATTCCAGCATTATGTAGAATTTGTCTAAAAGGGGCTTCTAATGCTGTTTTTACTATTTTTACACCAACCATTTCTTCTTCACTATCTATTTTTAAGGATTCTAAAGATTTAGTTGCACTTAATAATGCAATTCCACCACCTGGAACAACACCTTCTTCTATTGCAGCTCTTGTAGCTTGCAAGGCATCGTCAATCCTGTCTTTCTTTTCTTTTTGCTCTACCTCACTTGCTGCTCCCACTTCTAATACTGCTACTCCACCAGAAAGCTTAGCAAGTCTTTCTTGTAGCTTTTCTTTATCGTAGTCTGAAGATGTTTCTTCTATTTCATTTTTAATTAATGAAACTCTTGCTTCTATATCTTCCTTTCTTCCTTGACCGTTAATGATTACAGTTTCGTCTTTAGTTACTTTAACTTTGTCTGCTTTACCAAAATCTTCTGGTGTAACATTTTCTAAAGTTCTACCTAACTCTTCAGTAATTAAAGTACCTCCAGTTAGAATAGCAATATCTTCTAGCATTGCTTTTCTTCTATCTCCAAATGCAGGAGCTTTTACTGCAACCACATTTAAATGTCCTTTTAATTTATTTATGATTAAGTTTGCTAATGCATCCCCATCTACATCTTCAGCAATAATTACAACATCTCTTGTACCAGTTGCAACAATTTTTTCTAGTGCTTCGAATAGTTCTTTTGCAACTGAAAGTTTTTTGTCTGTTATTAAAATAGCAGGTTTATCAATTGTGACTGTTTGATCTTCGCTCCCTGCCGCAAAATATGGAGAAATATAACCTTTGTCAAATTGCATACCTTCTACAAATTTTTGTACTAAGCCAAATGTTTGACCATCTTCTACTGTTACAACACCCTGACTTCCAACTTTATCTATTATATCTGCTAGCATTTCACCAATTTCTGTATCGCCATTTGCTGAGATTGTTGCTACTCTTTTGTAGTCCTCTTTTCCTTTAACTTGAACAGCTGATTTTAAGAGATGCTCTACAACAGCTTTAACTGCCTTTTCGATGCCATTTCTAATTGCCATTGGGTTCGCCCCAGCAGTAACATTTTTAAACCCTTCCCCAATAATTGCTTGAGTAAGTACAACTGCAGTTGTTGTCCCGTCACCTGCAACATCTGCTGCTTTACTTGCAGCTTCAACAACGATTTTAGCTCCCAAGTTTTCTAGTTTATCTTCAAATTCTATTTCTTTTGCAATAGAAACCCCATCCTTAGTGATATGAGGAACACCATAAGATTTTTCAATTGCAACGTTTCTACCCTTTGGTCCTAGAGTTACTTTTACAGCATCTGCTAATTTATCTACTCCAGCCTTTAGCTTTTTTCTTGCATCTTCATTATATGTAACTTTCTTTGCCATTTTTATTAATTAATAACTAAAATTAAATAATATTTTTTAAGAAACTACAGCTAGTATATCTGATTCTTTCATTATCAAATATTTAAAGACCGTTGCAAAAGCCTTCTCTAATTTGA
>CAZRHM010000032.1:2443-9601 GCA_964599845.1 uncultured Candidatus Saccharibacteria bacterium | reverse complement strand
CTATGAGAACTCCGGCGAACTCCAGAATGAGGAAACTTCTGACTTGTTTGCAGCAAAGAAAACTCTCGGCCTGACTCTGGCAAAGGCTGATCTTGGCGCAATCACTCCAAGTTATGTGCCGACTGGAACTAAGCCGGGCAGACCTAGCGCAGTTTCTCAAGTCCTGGGCACTCAAGTCCTGGGCCCGCAACCTTCTCAAGAATCTGACTCTCACAAGTATGACTTCAATACTCTAGAAGGTCAAAAGCGCGCATACATTGAGTCTCAGATCTTTGTCTCCATGGGACTCCCGGTGCCTCAGGAACTTGCAGAAGCTGCCCTGACTTGGAAAACTTGGTGCGAGGAGAACTCTCTGAATCCTGCAACTGGCGCAAGTCTGGGAGGCTAAGTCATGGCGGCCAAGATGCCAAGAAAGAAAGCCAAGACAAGCTTGGGAGTCCCATATAAGTATCTCGATCCAGCCATCTCAGCAAATCGAACTCCCGCAATCCTGACTCACAGTTATATCTTCTCTGGGGAATCAAATGTCATAAATCCACTGAGTATTGGATTCTTCATTGATGATATGACTGATGATGAATTTACAGCGATCACAGTTGCAGGCATCGCAACTCTGAAAGCAATGGGAAAACTCTGAGCTGCTTAGCTCCTACCCAAAAGGAAGTCTGAAAATGAAAGTTAAATGCCCAATCTCTCACGTGACTTACAAGACTGCTGACTTGCTTGGCGGATCTTTCACTGCCCCGCATCCTATCCTCTCTCAGACAGTGACTTTCAAGGAACTCAAAGTTACTTATCTGGCACGCTGGGCAGCTGGAACTCTGGACGAGACAGATACTCACCTGCTCGGAACTGCCCTGCTCTTGAAACTCCCCATCGAAGGCAAGGTAGAAATGCCTCTGGTATCTCCCAAGAACTTTCATGCTTTCTGGCAAGATCATATGGAACGTCTTGCTAAGACTGTGGAGTTTTTGGAAGGCCGGGAGTTCCTGCATCTTCCTAAACTTCGCATTCATAATGAGTCAATCACGTCTCTCAAGTCTCACCTGACAACTCTCATGGATGCGGCCAGGTCTCTCTGGTCTCCTATCTCTGAGGAAGCAAGGCGCCGGAATACCAGACTTGCAAGTGACAAGACTATCTCTCTCTTGGAACTCAACTCCGCAGTAATCTCTAGCAGGTCTCGCACGGCAGACGGCTATGATGCGATCCACGAGAAAGATACAGTGGATGAGATTCTTAATCGTGGCCTGAAAGGTTCTCCCCTCACAAGGTCTGAGGCTCGCAAGTTCCCGACTCTGATTGCTAACTGGGCAGCAGAAGTTGGGGAGTTCCCGACTGCAATGGTAACTCTTGAGTCCGGGAAGAAAGTCTCTATTGCACAACACTGGAAAGGTATCATTGAGCAAGCATTCCAGAAAGATGCAGTGGTCTCTATTCTCTCCAGTGACGTGAATATTGGAGACGTGACAGAACTTCTGGAACATTGCTACACTGAGATTCCTGCCGGGACTCTCCATGCTTCAGAACTCTTCAAGAAACTGGAAGTTCTCCGGGAAGTCTTGGATGAATTCAAGTCTGAAGGTGCGCCGCCTAAGCCTGCTGTCTTTACTGGCACACAAGATGACTTGCTGGCAGCTATCTCTGAGGAAGCAACTGAAGTCTCGGTGCAAATCTCTCCGAAAGAAGATGGTCTGACTGCCGCACAAAGGCTGGCAATTAAGATGGCCGCACTCAAAGCAAAGAAACAAGGAAACTAACCATGGCTTACTTCTACGATGTCCAACTCACCCGCGCGGATCTTGCAATCATCATCGGATCTCTCCGGGCCACACATAAGACTCTTGTGCAAGCTAAGCAAGAGGTTGGGATTCAGGAATCCAAGACTGAGACTGAGAGTCTCTACCTTGCAATCTATGATCTTGAGCGCAGACTTGCAGGGGCATATGAAATTGCAAAGAAACTGGAGGATCACTAAGATGGCTCGCAATCCCGCACTTATCTCTGCGCATCGCATAACTTGGGTGCCGTCTGCTGGACTCTGGAAAGTTCGCAAGACTTGCAAGTTCCCGATCAAAAACTTTCGGGTGGTAGTAGGTTGGGGATATACTCAAGAAGAAGCCTGCAATAACTGGTATCAGGCCTATGGTGAGATGATGGCTAAGTTTTGCGAGGCTCATTATAAGGTGAAAGAGTCTAAGCAAAAAGAGTCTGAGCGACTGGCGAAGCCGGAGCGGTCCAAGAAGCCCAGGCCCCAGAAGTCTCAGCAGTCTCAGAAGTCTCAGTCTGCAAAGACTCCCAGGACTCTCAAGCCTATCTCTTCCAATCCCATCCAACTCCCGCTGGAGATCTAACTCATGAATAAGACTGCCACCAACAAGACTCGCACACTCCAAGAGATCTTCAATCTCTGCATCTATCATGGGCATCTTGAGTCTGAAGTCTTTATGTGCCATGCATTGAAAGAAGCTGTCAAAGCTGGAACCATCACTCAGAAAGAGTGCGAGAAAGCAACTAAGAGTATCCGTAACTTCTTTCACTATTGTTCTGAGAAGTCCCCAATCATAAGAGGTGCGGAGATTTGCACTCTGACTTCCCTGCTTACTTATCTCTCCATCGCAGAACTTCTGACTGAGAAGGGGCAACGACTTTGTAATCATAAGAGTCCTTACATGGTCAGAATCCTGCTGTTCTCTAATTGGGCAAATCGTTACAGGCTCCTCCAGAAATAAACTCTCTCCCATCTCAACTGAGGAACTCACTATGTCTACTCTTACTGCGATTGATATCCCGATGCTCAAGACTAAGTGGATCTCTGCTCAACTCAAGTCTTCTTGGAATCTGCCAAGAGAGATTGCAGAGAATTGTGATGTCTTCTGTCTGCGAAAGTGGGCTGGGGCAGAGATTGCTGCTCGCATGAAACAAGCAGGTGAGGACTCTAATGCTCTGGAACTCTTTGACTTCAAGTTCTCTCTGGTCTGGACTCCAGCTGCAAAGAAAGCTCTGTCCTGGCCGAACTTCTCTGATAGGAACTTCTGGCTGAGCTTTCGTTCCTGTGTGACTGACAATGGCCGAGAGTCTTATGTCCTGATCCAACTGGATGACAAGCAGAAACTCTCATAGTTACAGCCCCTATTGACTACTTCTGGCTTATGATATAATCAGGGCCTTCTTTGAAACTGAACAGGAATCTTAATAATGTCTACCGCTGCTATCCAGAAACTCCGTGCCTTGCTTGCTAAGCGTGACGTAGAACTCAAGCTGCAAGAAGATACAAAGACTCTCGGAATTCCTCCCCAAGGCGCAAGGACTCCGCAACTTATCGCAGCACAAGACTCTGGGAAGATTGTTTACAATCTCCAGCAAGCTCAATTCATTCAACTTGTCTCCCAAGGGAAGTCTTGTGCGCTGATTGGTCCGGCAGGTACAGGTAAGACTACTTGCACAAAGGGCGCAATCATGAATCTTATCCAGACAAACAAAGTAGGCAAGCTGGAGATTCTGAAGCACAAGCATCTTCGCTCTGGCACTCCGGGCATTGTTTGCACAAGTTTCACAAACAAGGCAGTCCAGAATATGAAGAAGGTCCTGCCGGCTGACTTGCGCGGGAACTGTCTCACCATCCACAAGTTACTGGAGTTCGCGCCTGAGTATTTCGAAGTCTGGGATGAGAAGTCTGGGAACTATCGAAAGACTATGCGCTTTGTTCCCACTCGAAACAGGAACAATCCGCTGCCCCCAAGTCTGGAAGTTCTCATCATTGATGAAGCTGGCATGGTGCCGGTAGACTTGTGGAACTTGCTGGTTGATGCACTCCCCACTGGCAAGCAAGTTCAGGTGATTCTGATCTTTGATATCCAGCAACTTCCTCCAGTCTTTGGTCGCTCGATTGCTATCCATGCATTGCAATATGGGATTCCCAGAGTTGAGCTGGTGGAAGTTTATCGCCAAGCCTTGGAGTCTCCGATCATCTCTCTTGCTCACAAGATTCTCCGGGGAGAGTGTGTGCCGAAGCCGAAACTTGAGGAGCTTAACATTGACAAGCTCGCAACTGGGGATGGCAAAGTAACTGTCAAGCCTTGGAAGAAAGCTCTCGGGGCAGATGCTGCTATGGCAGTTATGTCTCACTTCCTGCCGGAGATGATTGACTCTGGGCAGTATGATCCGATGGAAGATGTTATCCTGACCCCATTTAACAAGGCATTCGGAACTATTGAGATTAACAAGATCGTAGCCAGCCATCTTGCCCGGAAATATAACCCAAATAAGGAGCCTGTGCACGAGATCATTGCAGGTTTCAATAAGAAATACTTTCGCATCGGGGACAAAGTTCTCTGGAACAAGACTGAGCATGTCATCACTGACATCCAGAAGAATCCTAATTACTTTGGATCTCCGTTCAAGCCGGCAAGCCTGACTCTGGACTATGATGGAGTTGAGCACGACAAAGAACTTACTTCTGGTCTGGCAAGTCTCCTGCTGGAGGATGGTGACGTAGACTCTCATCTGGCAAACATTGATGCCATCCTGGGTAACTTGGGTGGAGACAAGTCTGACTTGGTGAAAGCTGCGTCTCACAAGATCACAGTATATTCTGAGGAGTTCGACGCCTATGAAACTCTCGATACTGCTGGTGAGCTTAATATGCTTGACTTGGCCTACGCCATTACAGTCCACAAGTCACAAGGTTCTGAGTACCGGAGAGTCCTCTTCATTACTCACGAGTCCCAGGCTAACATGCTGTTCCGGGAACTTGTGTACACCGCTGTCACTCGTGCGCGCGAGGAACTCTTTATCATCTGTCCTCCCTCACTGTTTGTTAAGGGTGTGACAACTCAGCGAATCCCCGGAAAGACTCTGGAAGATAAGATTGCTGCCTTTGAAAGGCACCTGAAAGTCTCCAGAGTTACCGAGGAGGAACTTCCCTCAGGCATGTATCTTTTCACTGCTACTCGGCAGTAAAGATCTAGAGGGAAGAAACTCTGGTAAAAAGTCGGCATGGCCGGGCGCCCCCCAATTCGCCTATAATATGCGGGCGGTAGGGGCAATTGAGCGAAAGCCCTGAGGCTCGGCCCCGCCGATACCATTAACCGCGCCGCACTAGGCGCAACTCACAAACAGAAGGAAACTTCCTATGTCCAGCGTCTCTCGCATCCAAACCGACTTCAACTTCCGCACCAAAGATGGTTACAAGCGCCCGACTGTTTCTCTGGAATACGATGTTCCGAACGCTGCCGGTGTTGCCGAACTGCTGACTTCCGAAGACCCCAAGGTGGTTAACCTGGTGGTTGAAAGTGTGCAGTCTCTGCTGACCCAGCACATTCGTGGCTATGTGGACTCTGATCTGGACTTCGACCAAGCCAAGCTGGATGCTCTGGTTGCCGAAGGTAAGATCTCCATTCAGGCCATTGCGAACATGCCGAAGTCTGAGCGCAGTATGCTCACCAAGGAAGATCTGGAAGCCTTTGCCCGTGACTACATTGCTATCATGCCGGGTGTTACTGGCAAGAGCATTGAGCGTGTTCAGGCTGCCGCAAGTCTGTTCGTTGAGCGTTACAAGCGTGCCGCTGGCGATAACCAAGTTCTGGCAGTTCTGCAAGAGCAGCTGGCTATCTTCGTTGATGCCGCTGACTCCGAAGTCCTGGAACGCCACGCTCGCGCCATCGAGTTCCTGAGCAACAAGGTTGCCGAACTTCTGAGCATCAAGGTTACTGCCGACGCTCTGTAAGTTCTGGCCGGTGCGGGTCGCAAGTTTGCGTCCGGCATGTTATTAACAGCCCTGCTAGGAAGTTTCGGCTTCTTAGTGGGGCTTTTTATTGCCTGCAAAAAACTTGCCAGCCTCGCCTTGTTAACTAACTGAGGTCAAAACTATGTCAACTGCAATTGAAAGACTCAAAGCATTGGCAGCTGCAAAGCGCGCAGCAGAAGCTAAGGAGAAAGAAAATGCAGGAACCCAAATTCCGAAAGCTGAACAGGTTAATGCACCTAGTAACTCTCTGGGTGCTGGCTCTGGCTCTCCTGCTGGCAGTAACTCTGCTGGTCCTGATCTTCATGGCGCTGCCAAAGATGAACCTGCTATCAGCGTTCCTGCTGTCAATTCTCCCGAGCCTGTTAGTAGTAGCGATCATGCAAACTCGGGCCAGCCTGAAAAGAAGGCATCCGAACATCCGCTCGTGATGGAACTTGCAGAGCTGGAACAGGCATTGCTGCAACAACTTCCTGAGTTCAAGACTATCCTGAAAGACATTCATGGTAAGCTCCGGCAAGACCCGGAGTTGGTAGCAATCATGACTGAGGAAGAAATTGAACTCGTCGTGCGTGGTCTCACCAAACATGCAACTGTGGAGATCATTGCACCTAAGGCAGCTAAGGCTGCTCGCAAGTCTGCCAAGACTCCGATCTCTGCTGCTGACCTGTGATTGAGAAGGAGGAAAAGAACGTGGCGAGTTTCTCCCAGATTGTCTTGTCTGAATCCGAACTTCGCTCTGCCATGAAAGCAGCCTATGCTGCTGGATTCTCAGAGGCTCAGAGTGCTCCGGGCCGGGAACTTCCAAGTCAGGCAGAGCAAGATCTTGTGATTGATAGCATGATTGCAGTTATCAAATGTGGCCATAAGTCTGATCCCATCAAGGAAGCTAAGAAGAAATGAATCCGTTTGACTCCCTGGAAGAAGATGATGGCCTCCAAGACTTCGCTTACTCTGGGGAGTCTCGGCCATTTGATTGGTACATGACTGAGCCGCCAGCAACTCAGGTTGCCAAAGAGATCCTTGATTCTCCGACTTGGCAGGAAGCCTATGGTTCGCTCCGTCTTGCAATGTTTATCTATCAGACTCGAAGGAGGGCGTATTACATAAATTACATGGAGTCAGCTAAGAGACTCTTCTCGATATTCTTTCGGAAGGAGGATAACTTGCTGTCTGAGAAGTCTCCTTTCTGGGATGAGGAAGAAGAGAGACTCTGGCTTAGCTTGCGCAAGCCCAGTTCTGGAAAGGTAGATTGGTCGCCGAACTATGAAATTCAGAGACTCTGGCTTGCTACCGGAGTGCACTGGTCTTGGCTTGTGCGAGCATGGATAGATACAGAAAAACTTATATGGGATAAAGGTACAGTTAGACAACAGGAACAACTTGATCGGATTCGTCCGACTTGGAGATAG
>CAZRHM010000032.1:0-2343 GCA_964599845.1 uncultured Candidatus Saccharibacteria bacterium | reverse complement strand
ATGTTTGAACTTCTTGATCTTGACAGTCCTCTGGACGAGTCTCAACTCATACCTATTGTGCAACTTGAAGAAGGGCAAATTGATCCTCGCTATCTTCGCACATCTTACTCCAGCTCACTGGACTTTCATGCTTGCCCGAGGAAGTTTCAGCTCCTCAAGTTGCAGGCGGAGAGGAAAGAAGACCTCCGAGCGCAAATTACATTCTCGTATGGCCACGCAATCGGGGAAGGTATCCAGAATTATCTGATCCACCGTGATTTGAATAAGGCAATCATGGCAGCTTTCTTGGCATGGGAAGTTGATTATGATGCGGTGGATGAAAAGCGCAACAAGTCTATGCCGAAAGCCGTCGCTGCCTTGATGGAGTTTGAAGGCTTGTGCAAGTTAGGCATGCTGGATGACTATGAAGTTGCATACTTCAAAGGCAAGCCGGCGGCAGAACTCTCGTTCAGGATCAAGTTCGAGTACACAACCTATCGTGGGTTTGTGGACTTGGTGCTGCGAAACAAATTCACAGGGGAGTATCTGATTCTGGAACTCAAGACTTCCTCTGCGAATTACATTAACCACTTGCAATACAAGAATTCTGCTCAGGCGCTGGGCTACTCTGTTATCCTGGATAAGATCGCTCCGGGAACTAGCTCATACTCAGTTCTCTACTTGGTGGAGTTAACTAAGCTGGGGCGCTTTGAGCCTTTTGAGTTCCCCAAGACTGCTCACCAGCGGGCACTCTGGATTAAGGACAGACTCTGGGATGAGCAAGTTCTGGTAGGTATGGTGCAGACTTTTGGGAATTACGGGATTTGGCCAACTCATGGGGAAAGTTGCACTCAATTTGGAAGTGTATGCCCTTTCATGGATATGTGCCATCTTACTACTGAACACCAAATGACTCCGCTGCGAGAGAATCATCTTACTGAGGACACTGAATATGACTTCGAATTTACAGTCTCTGAGCTTCTGGAACAAAGTGAGTCCGCATATCAGGGAGAATCTCAAGAAACTGCCTTCGAGCATCTCTGAGGAATACTTTGTAAGGGTAGTGTTGGAAGCTGTAAGGATCTTGGAAGATCGGGGAGACTTTGATAATGCCACGGGGGTGGTAGCAGGGGCGCTCGCCCTGTATACTGGTAGCCATGAGGGGCGACGTATGGGGCTGGCAACGATTGCGGCCCTGCAATTGAAGGCTGCCACTTATGAAGTCCAACTGCGCCAAGCTGAAGTTGCTGAAGTATTCCAAGCTCTTGGAATCTCTGAGGAAGAGAAGCAACAAGTGCGGGAAGTCATGGAAGTAGCTCTTGGCTTGCAAGCGGATGGAATGTCAGAGCTTCGATACTCTGGCGTGTAAGAAAGTTACAGGGAATACAGGGAATTACAGACATGAAACTGACAGCTATGCAAGAGTCTCCCATCAAGCACGTTATCATCTTTGGTCCGCCCAAGGCTGGTAAGACTGAGCTTGCTGGTAAACTCTCTGAGAAGAAAAAGCTGATCTGGTTTGACTTGGAGAAAGGTGTCTCCACACTGTTCAAACTTCCTCAAGAGTGGAAGGAACGCATTGAAGTTATCCAGATCCCCGACACTCGTGCAATGCCGATGGCAATTGAAACGATGTTGAAAGTTATCAAGGGGATGCCTGTTAAGATTTGTGAGGAACATGGCAAGGTTGCCTGCCCACTCTGCTCGAAAGATAACAAGCCTCAGACTGAGGTGCATCTTAACGCTCTGGACAATGACTCGGTAGTCGTAATTGACTCCATCACCCAGCTGACTAACTCGTGCATCTCTAACATCACTCGCGGCAAGCCTGACGATTACAAACTTGAGCGTGATGATTGGGGGCACTTGTCCAAAGTTATGGACATGTTCTTCTCTTTCGTGCAGGCTGCCCCGTTTAATATTGTTTGCATCTCGCATGAGACTGAAGTTGAGATGAACAACGGGGGCAAGAAACTTGTACCGACCGCAGGTTCCAGTAACTTCGCTCGGAACTTTGCAAAGTATTTCGATGAAGTTGTGTATTGTGAGGTGAAGAACAAGAAGCATATCTTCGCATCCAGCACTACTTACTCGAATGGGATTCTGACTGGCGGGCGCTCTGGATTCTCTCTGGAAAGTTCGGCAGAGCCCAAGTTGTTGGATCTTTGGCGTTAATCACAGAAGGAACCTCCTAATGTTTACTTATTACCTCCCGAAGAAACCTGCCGGCCGAGTTGCTGAGATGGAAGTGGTGAAACATACCATCCGCACCAAGACTGCAACTGATCCCCTGACTGGCAAGGTGGTTGCCTCTGTCCAGACCGGGACTCTGCGTTACCCTGAGAACCATCCTCGCAGTCTTTA
>CAZRHM010000031.1:0-9853 GCA_964599845.1 uncultured Candidatus Saccharibacteria bacterium | reverse complement strand
GGTATATTTAGCTAGTAATAATAATATTTTTATTTTTCCTAATTATTCAGACTACAATTTCAAATTTGCCGAAAAAGTAATATCAGAATATCCAATTATTGTTTCTAATGTAGATGAGTCTTATGGTTGGGATAATATAAATAGTACCGATACAATAATAAAAGTAAATGGGAACAAAATTACATCTATAAATCATTTCCAAACTCTTTTAGATAAAAATATAAATAAAGAAGTTAACATTACCTTACTAGATTTAGAAACATTAGAAGAAATTGAGAAAGAAATAAAGGTAGGAGGAATAAAAAACGATTACTATCATGCAGAAATAATTGCACTACAAGAAGGCAGTATATTAAAAGGCAAACTAAATATTGGAGATATTATAGTTGGATTTAATAACAGTAAGTTTTCAAATAGAGAAGAATTTTTTGCACAACTAGATGGTTTACAAGGCAAAAATGTAATTATAAATTATTTATCGGATCAAGGATCTATAAAAGATCTTGCAGTCAATTTACCGCAAAAAAATTAGTCTGGTGCGGTGCTAAAAGCAGCAATATAATTTAATGATGGCTTAAACTTTGTGGCATATAGCGATTCAGAAAAGGAAATATACTTTGTTAAGTATGCTACAGCACTTGGGAGTTCTGTATTAGCTTACGATTTGTCTATCTATCAGCTAGAAGTAATTTCGTCCTTATTAAGTTCAGCATTTCAATCTGGAGATTTTAAAGAAGTATCAGAAAGCTTTGGCAGCCCTGTAGCTGTTGGGAGCGTAGTCAATAATGTTGTACAGTATCGTGTATTTGAAGCATTTATACCATTAATAGCATTTATAAGCTTGTCATTAGCAATTTTTAACATATTGCCTATACCAGCATTAGATGGTGGACAGATTTTAGTAGCACTTATTGAACTAATAATTAGAAGACGATTATCAGACAAGTTTATAGGCTCTATAAATTTAATTGGATTTATATTTTTAATAACATTATCGTTACTTTTGATTTTTAAAGACTTGATTCAGTTTCAGGTGTTTAGTAAAAGTATAGATTATGTAAAAGAAATTGTTGGCAGATAACAAATATATGTTAAAATTGAATGCAAATTAATTTAAATTAAAATAATTATGTCAGTAATAGTAAACGATAAAATGCCTATTGATTTAGCCTTAAGACTTTTATGGAGAGAGGCTAACAGAGAAGGAATAATTGAAAAACTACAAGAAATTCGATATTACGTTTCTCCAACTACTAAAAGGCATGCCGCTCGCAAGGTTTACGCTAAGCGAAAGAAAATACGAAGAAAACAAGCTCGAAAAAACAGAAATTAATCTAAGCATCTGTGATAAAATTTCCTGTTTAAATCAAATATTTTGTCATCAGAAGTAATCTATAGAAAATACAGACCATCAACTTTTGCAGAACTTATAGGGCAAAACCTTATTAAGGATGTATTAGTTAACTCGGTTGCTAATACAAATTTTTCACAGGCATATTTATTCACTGGTCCAAGAGGAACAGGAAAAACAACTTCTGCAAGACTTTTTGCTAAAGCAATAAATTGCACAAATTTTTCTAAAAATAACGATGTATGTAATGAATGCTCAAATTGTTTAACAATCAGCGAAACTGAAACTCCTGATATTATTGAAATGGATGCTGCAAGTAACCGTGGAATTGAAGATATTCGGTCACTTAAAGAGTCAGTAAACTTTGTTCCATCATCACTAAAGTTTAAAGTATATATAATAGATGAGGCGCACATGCTTACAAAAGAAGCATTTAATGCTTTATTAAAAACATTAGAGGAACCTCCACAACATGTAGTTTTTATACTTGCAACAACCGAACCTCACAAAGTACCAATAACAATTCTATCTCGGTTACAAAGGTTTGATTTTAAACTTTCAAATAAAGACAATTTAACAAGCAAACTCAGTAATATAGCCAAAAAAGAGAAAATAAAAATAGAAGAGGATGCGTTAGAGCTACTTCATAAATTATCTGGTGGGAGTTTTAGGGATGCAGAAAGCATTTTATCTAAAGCAATTAGCTATTCAGATAATATAACTTCGACTTTACTGTCAGAAGTACTAGGAACTCCTTCTAACCAAATTGTAGAAGAGTTTATAAATAAATCAACAGATCAGAGTGAAATCTTTGCATATATAGACCAGCTAAAAGATGAAGGAATCAACTTAGAATTACTCATAGAAGATGTTATTGAAACTCTAGTGCAAAAACAGGATCAAGAAGACTTAATTAAAACATTGTATGAATTTATGCAAGATTACGGCAAATTCAACGATAAACACTTGTTTTTAAAGGCTAAAATCGCATTTTATATTCATTCTCTTAATAAAGTTGTACACACTCAAAACGCAAACACTGGAGTTAAAGTAAGTAATGTAACAACTCAAAGCAATAGTAAGCAAACATTAAGCGAATCAAATAATGTAAATAAAAGTACAAAAATAAATAAGTTAGAAAAAACAGTTAATATTAACAAAACTAAGAGAACATCTAACGACCCATTTAATATTGAAGAATACGTAGCTTTACTAAATTCTGAAAATCCAAGATTAAGTTCAATAGTAAAATATTCAAAGATTGATGTGGAGAACAACTCACTTGTAATTAGAAATAACTTTACATTTAACATTAAGTACCTAGATTCAAATATAGATTTGCTTTCGAGCAAATTAAAACAAATAAATAACAAACTCAGAATAATATTAAAAAAATTAGAAGATTCAAGCGCAGAAACAGACCATTTTAAATACAGTAATACAAGTTCAAGTGAGCCTGGACATGGTATTGTTGAAGATAAGTCAGTAGAAGCTGTACCAGAAATAAAAGAAGAGGAAAAAGAAAAAGGTAAGGACAACACAAAATTAGTAGAAAGTATATTATAATATTTACATATTAAATAGTATTTATGAATATATTAAACGTACCAAAAGCAGTATACAAAGCACAGCAAGCAAAAAAGAAAATGTCACAAATCCAGGTTGCTGGGGTAAGTGGGAATTTAAGTTTATTAGTTAATGGCTTAAATGAAATAGAAGAAATCGAGGTAGATTACGAAGCTTTAAAAAATGAACTAAATCTTGATATTGATGATGAGGTAATCAAGCAAATTGTAAAAAATATTACAAAAAATGCAAAAAGTGCATTTGCAGATGCCAGAAAACAGTTAGAAAAAGAGTTAATGAACAGCACAAATCTAGATGATTTAAAGAGTTTATTAGGATAAAAGAATAATGGCGTTACCTAAAAGTATTATTAACCTTAGTGATTCTTTTTCTTCGCTACCGAGTATTGGAAGTAAGCTATCGAATAAACTAGCTTTATATCTAACAATAACAAATAAATCACTGGCAAAAAAACTATACGAAGATATATCTACCGCTTTAGAAAAAGTTAAAACGTGTAAAAGATGTTTTAATGTAACTGAGTCAGAGTTTTGTGAGATTTGCCAAGATTCATCTAGAAATCAGAAAAGAATTATAATAGTAGAAAATTCAATAGATTTATATACGCTAGAATCCGCAGGTTATTACGATGGTCTTTATCATGTATTGCTTGGAGTTATTTCTCCGATTAATGGAATTGGTCCAGATGAATTAACAATAGATAATTTGGTGGATAGAGTAAAAACAGAAAAAATATCAGAAATTATTTTTGGTTTGAATCCTACATTGGAGGGTGATTCAACTTCTGAGTATATAAAATCATTAATTTTAGAGGTGGAAGGATTATCAATATCGCGATTGGCTAAAGGTATTCCGGCTGGGACAAATATTGAGTATGTATCTCCGCAAACTCTTATAGAGTCATTTAAAAAAAGAGATCAGTTTTAGTTGTGGAATATACCAAAATTTCGATTAATATATTATAATCAGTAAGTAAAATACTAATAGAATAATTAGTACATTAATTTATATTTGTTACATGAGCAAAGATGCAAGAGTATGAAGTTGTAATTCTTTACAAACCGTTATTGCTTGAGGACATTAAAAAAAGCACAATCAGTAAAATAGAAAAACTGGTAGAAAAAAATGGCGGAGAATTTAAAGAAGTAGAAAACCTCGGAAAAAAACTTTTGGCTTACAAAATCAAAAATTTTGATGAGGGACATTATATTGAATACAAGTTGGTTTATACACCTTCTAAACTAGCTAGTTTAGAAAAACAGTTAAAACTAATGGATAATATTTTAAGATTTTTAGTTATAAAAAAATAAATTTAATTATTAGCGATAAAGAGATGGCGAAATCAAGATCTTTAAACAAAGTAATATTAATAGGAAATTTAACAAGAGACCCAATTCTAAGAGAATCTGGAAATAATGTAGTTGTTTGCACTTTTGGTGTTGCGACAAACACAAGCTGGAAAGATATCGATGGAAACATACAAGAGAGAGCAGAGTTCCATAATATAGTGGCTTTTAATAAATTAGCAGAAATTTGTGCTCAAGTTTTATCTTCTGGAATGCTTGTTTACATCGAAGGAGAACTAAGGACTAGAGTAAAAGAAAGAGGTGAAGGAGAAAAATATTACAAAACCGAAGTTAAACTAAACGATATGCTTTTACTTAACTCAAAAGATAAGGAACCGGTAGGAATCGATGCAGCAAAATCTGCAGGTGATCAACTAGTAGAAAAATTGGGTGACGAAGCTCAAGTTCCAGAACCAGACCCTGGTAAACAAATTGATCCTGAAGAATCTTCAGAAGATGATTTTGATAGTAAAGAATTATTTTAATATTAAAACATGAATAGAAAGAATACAAAGACAACTTACAAAGCACCTGTAATTACTTCTTGTCCATTAAAAGGAAAAGAAGAACAAATTACATATAAGAATGTGCAATTATTAGAAAAATTTATTTCTACTCGAGGTAGAATAATGCCATCTTCTAAAACTGGTGTTTGCACTAGTAATCAAAGATTGCTAGAAAATGCTATTAAAAGAGCAAGATACATGGCATTATTACCTTATACAAAGTACGTATAATTGGAAAACAAAAATAAAGACTATACAAACTACAAAAACAGTAGGCAGTTGGTTTCGTTTCTAACTGCCTTAGCTTTAATTTTAGGAGTCTTTATTGGTGTATTTTCTTCATTTATTTACAACAGATTTTTAGTTACAGAAAATAACTATAATTCACCTAATAAAAGTTCAAATTATTTCGATACTAGATACATTGAAGGAGTACTAGAAATTTTTCAAGATAAATATATTGGAGATTTTGACGAAATAAAGGAAAACTACAACGAATACACTTACGCAATAATAAAGGGGCTTATTTCGAACCTAGACGACAGGTATACTGCATTTTTAACTCCAAAAGAAGCTGAAGCTTATTTGAATCAAGCTTCTGGAAATTTTGAAGGTATCGGTGTAACCCTAGCATATAACGAATACGGTACATACGTTGAATCTGTATTAAAAAGTCATCCTGCAGAAGAAGCGGGGATATTACCTGGTGACCTTATTATTTTTGTGGACGAAGAAAATGTAAAAGAAAAACTACCTAGCGAAGTAGCGAGTTTAATAAGAGGCGAAAAAGATACTAGTGTAAAAATTAAAGTAGATAGAAAAAATCAAGAAATAGATTTTAAAATAACTCGAAAAACTATAAAAATAGATAATATTACATGGGAAAAAGTTGACGATAAAACTATAAAAATAAACATCGTCCAATTTAGCGATGAGTCAATTGTACTTTTTAATAAAAGCTGGGAAAAGGTTGTAGAAGATATAAAGAAAAATGCAAATAGTATAGAAAATATTATTATTGATTTAAGAGGAAATCCAGGTGGATATGTATCGAGTGTTAAATATGTGCTAGAGGAATTTTTACAAGAAAATCAAATATTAATGCAAGAACGATCTAAAAAAACTGGAATAGTAGAATACAAAGATAAAAGAAATGGTGCTTTTGAGAATAAAAATATTGTTGTAATTGTAAACGAAGGTAGTGCTTCGGCAGCAGAAATTTTCGCATCTAGCATTCAAGAAAATCAAAGAGGGCTTGTTGTAGGTAATAAGACAGTCGGAAAAGGAGTTGAACAAGAGCTTATAACTTTGCCAGACAATAGTATGCTTTTACTCGTATTTCAAGAATGGCTAACACCAAAAGGTAATAAAATTACAGAAGAAGAACCTGTAAAACCAGACTTTGAAGTTGAGTATACTATAGAAGATTATAAAAATAATAATGATACTCAGCTTAAAAAGGCTCTCGAAATTCTAAATAAATAAAACTCATAATTTGTAGTTATAGTCAGAACTCTCAAATTCTGTTGATCGTAAGATATAAAAAGATTATAGAGTATTATTTTTGAATTTGCTCTCGAAGTTTTGCGTTAGCCTGCTTTATAAATTCATTCGAACCCTGTTCGTAAAGAATTTCACTCAAATTATGAAATGTTAATCCTACTCGGTGGTCTGTAACACGGGATTGTTGAAAATTGTATGTTCGTATTTTGGCAGATCTATCACCTCCAGAAATTGATTCTGATCGAATTTTACTTGTGGCCTCACGTTCTTTAGCTTTTTCTATTTCTTGTAGTTTACTGTAAAGAATAGATAAAGCCATTTCTTTATTTTTGTGTTGAGATTTTCCTTGTTGGCAGGTAACTACTATATTAGTAGGTAAATGTGTTATTCGCACAGCTGAGTCAGTTGTATTTACTGATTGGCCTCCAGGTCCACTTGACCTATAAACATCGATTCTAAGTTCAGTAGGGTTTATTTTAATGTCTTTAGCATCTGCCTGTGGCATAACAACAACACTGGCTGTTGATGTATGGATTCTACCCGATGATTCGGTTTTAGGAACTCTTTGTACTCTATGAACCCCAGCTTCGAAACGGAGTAGAGCATAACTTGCAGGTTTATCTGCAAGTATTACTGCTTCTTTAATTCCACCTTCAGAATCGTATTCAATTGAAAGCACTTGAATAGGTATTAATAAATCTTTTAGCAATCTTAAATACATATTATAAAGATCTTCAGCAAATAAAGAGGCTTCAGTGCCACCAACCCCAGGTCTGATTTCTAAAATTGCTTTACTTTCATCGTTATCTAGTTTAACTGCGGTATAATCTTTAAGTTTATCGTATATATTTTGGAGATCTTTTGTATCTTGATCTATTTGTTCTGTAGCTAATTCGTAATACTCTTTTTCTTTTGCTAATTCTTTGGATTCTTTGATAGATGTAATTAGTGCAGAAGCTTTTTTTACATAGCTAAGCTTGGTATTCAACTCTTGCAGCTGTTGGCTTAGCGTAACAAACTCATCACTATTATAATCATTTTTTTGTGAAAGCTCATTTAATTTAGTATTGGTTTCGTCTAGCTGTGCTGTAATATTAGCCGTTAATAATTCCGGGTGATTTAATAATGAATTAATATCTTGTAAGGTCATTATTGTAGGTTTTTAAGCATATCCTTTAATGTTAAAGGATTTGTAGCAGTTTGTCTTCTAGTTTCAGCTCTTCTTTGTCTTTTTAACTTTTTAGTAGTATTAACTTTTTTTGCTAGAGCAGCTTTTTTGTTAAACTTATCGACTAAGTTGTCTGTGTCTACTAAAGTTTCTTTACCTGTATAAAATGGGTGATTCCCAGCCCAAATTTCAACTTGTAGCTCCGGACTTGTCGAACCAACAGTCATAATTACTTTACCATTGTACATAACCTTAACATCTTTGTTCCATTTTGGGTGTATTCCTTTTTTCATAATTTTTTATAACTTTATTTTTTTACGTGGTAGAATTATATCCAGTAATGAACTGTATGTAAAGCATTCTTTCGTAAAAAGCTTTAACAACTGCAAATTCAAGTAAATTATTTGTTATTACTAGTAAAGTGGATATAAAAAAGAATAAAGAATCAATTACAATATCATTTAAAACAATAAAGTTTGATTTGCAATATAGTGACAAATTGTATCTTTCGGCAGATTTAAGTGATGAGGTAAAATTAGATCAACCAGGAGAATATGAATATTTTGGACTACTTTTTCAAAATACCGAAATTAAAAAAGAAAAGTATATTTCAAAATCGAATATTATTACCCTTTCAACTGCGCAAAATGCAAGCATACTTGTATATTTAGATAGTATTGAAATACCAAAAGATATAATAGATGATTTTGAAAAAATTGATGTATTAATTACATCTAATAAAAATATTGCAATTGCAAAAGATTTAGTAAAAAAATTCCAGCCATTTAATCTGGTTATTGTTAATATTGATAATGATACAGAAGATAATATTAAAAACAGCTTAAGCGATGTATATTTTGCTAGCGATGAATCTGTTTCTAAAGTGTCGATTAATGAAAAAGATTTTGTAGAAACAGAAGACGATACAGTAACACAAACTTATATTTTGAAATAAATTTACTTGGAACAAAGAATACCACCACAAAATTTGGATGCTGAAAAAGCAGTAATAGCATCAATTTTAATTGATACAGCTGCACTTGAAAAGGTGGTAGATCTACTAATTCCTCAAAATTTTTACGACCCTAAACACGAAATACTTTTTGAGGCTATTATAGACCTATATAAAAAGAATAAGCCAATAGATACAATTACAATTACAAATGAATTAAGAAAAAAAAAGAAACTAAAACAATCAGGAGGTGTAGTTTATATTTCGGAACTGGTTACGTTGGTTCCAACTGCTTCAAATGTTAAGGAATATGGACAGGCAGTTCGAGATGCTGCAGTAAGAAGGGAGTTAATATCTTTTTCTGCGGAGTTAGATGAAAAATCTAGAAATGAAAGTTTAGAGCTAGAAGATTTATTAAATCAAGTCGAAGGTAAATTGCTTTCCTTGTCTAAGGAATCTGCATCACAAGATTTCTTCGATACGTCCACACTAATAGAGCAGCAAATGAAAAAGGCAGATGAGTATGCAAAAAACCCAGATGGAATAAGAGGAATACCTACAGGCGTTAAATCTTTAGATAAGTTGATAAGTGGTTTACATAGTTCTGACTTAATAGTACTTGCAGCAAGGCCAAGTGTTGGTAAAAGTGCATTTGTATTTAATATAGCTAGGCATGCTGCTGTAAATGAAGGAAAAACAGTAGCGATCTTTTCTTTAGAAATGCCGGCTGTACAAGTTATAGAAAGAATCTTATCTCAGCAGATTCAAGTAGATTTATGGAAGATTAGAATGGGAAATATGAACCAAGATGAGTATCAAAAATATAACATTGGAGCTGCCAAACTGTCTGAATCCAACTTACTAGTAGACGAAACTGCTGGAATCAACATTGTGCAACTCAGAAGTAAGGTTAGAAAATTAATGATCGAAAAAGGGCTGGATTTAGTTATTATTGACTACTTACAGCTTATGCAAAGCAGAGAGATTGAAAATAGAGCACAGGCAGTAGGTGAAATTTCGAGATCTTTAAAAATACTAGCTCGTGAATTAAACATACCAATTATTGCACTGTCACAACTGAATCGTGCTTTAGAAAACAGGACAGGTGCAGATAAAATTCCACAACTATCTGATTTGCGAGAATCAGGTTCAATAGAACAAGATGCAGATTTAGTTATGTTTTTAAGTAGGGATAGTATGTTCGACGAAGAAAATGAAGGTAGTGGATATACAGAAATTAAAGTAGATTTACATGTAGCAAAACACAGAAATGGCCCAATTGGAAAATGTTCGCTAAAATTCTTGGCAAATCAACAAAGATACGAAGACTACGAATAATTCTAATTTCATATTATAATCTAGTGTTGCCGGAATGGTGGAACTGGTAGACACGCCAGACTCAAAATCTGGTGAGGATTAAACCTTGTGAGGGTTCGAGTC
>CAZRHM010000030.1:0-9977 GCA_964599845.1 uncultured Candidatus Saccharibacteria bacterium | reverse complement strand
TATTCCGTAAAATACTAGGAGAAATTTTAATTCCCGCTTTTTTTCCTATGTTATCAATACTTTGTCTAATGTTTCTAACATTAATTTTTTTATGGTTTTTTGTTGCAAATAAGTAATGGCTATTTTGTGTTTTCTTTAAATAGTCTTGTAAAACAAAAAATAACTTATCTGAAAGTGGGATTTTTCGAGCACTATTCCCGGAAATAGTAATATGGGGCTGTGTATTTGCCAGAACAACATCTGAAACTTTTAATGCCGAGACTTCACTTATTTGCAAGCCCGCGTAAAGAATTAAATTTATTATTGAATATACTTGTAAGTCGTTTTTAGCTAAGTTAACTAACTTAACTATGTTTGATTTTGTTAAAGCTATTTTTTCACTACTAACATACTTGGGATAGGCTAAACCTTTTATTGGATTTTCTTTTATAAGATTCTGTCTAATTAGATACCTTGAAAACTTAGATAGGCTATTTAACTTTCTATTTAATGTTTTATTACTATATAATTTTTCGTCTTTTAATCTTTTTGCGAATTTTAAAATTAATTCTGATGTAATATCTTTATTTTCACAAAACTCTAACAGATCTTTAATATCTTTAGTGTAAGCAATTATAGTAGCATTAGTCTTACCTTCTTTTATTAAATGATTTTTAAACTTTCTTAATAATTCTTGCGTCATAGCTTATAATTAATTAGATGTTAACACCCGAATTTTTGATGGTCAATTTTATTAAACAGGTAATAAAAAACATACGAATTAACCTTCAGAGGATAGCTATTGAAGGTTTAATTGTGAGCCTATTTTTGTTTTTAGTTTTTTTTGTTTTAGTTGTGAATACAATTAAAATAATTGAAAAAGGTAAAGGAAACTATGAGATTTTTGAGCAAGAAAAGAATGCTCTGGAAGAGGTAAAGAAAAGAAACAAAGAGCTGCAAAGAGAATTTACACAAATTTCGTCCGACGAATATCAAAAACTACTTGTAAGAGATGTTTTAGGTTATGCTGCTGGCAACGAAAACTTATACAAAACAAGTGAAAAACCAGAATTTTTAGAGATAGATAATAAACTTGTAGATGTAAACAAAAAAGAAAATTATATAGATTGGTGGGCTTTATTGATTAAATAGTTCTATAGTATTATAATAGTAAGACTATTAGTTATAGTTAGCTAAGTAGACAACAGCGCGGGGTAGAGCAGTGGCAGCTCGTCAGGCTCATAACCTGAAGGTCGTTGGTTCGAATCCAACTCCCGCAACCAAGAGGCTCAACATGTTTGTCGAGCCTCTTGATTTTTAATGTAACAATGGAACTTTTTAATCGATGCCAGGATAGCTCAGTTGGCTAGAGCACAGGATTCATAAACCTGAGGTCGAGAGTTCGAATCTCTCTCCTGGTATTGTAAAATACTTATAAATATAATAACGTGCAAACAGAAAACAACACATCAAAAACTTCTAAATCTAAACCAAAACATACTGACAAAGAAATAGAAATGTTTACTAATCAACTTGCAAAAAAAATTACACAAATGAATAAATCAAAAAATAGAAGACCACGGTTAAACATAATTAGAATCAATCCGCTAATTATTTTAGTAACTATTATCCTTGCATTTTTTTTAATAATAAATATTGTTGGAAATTCAGCTCCAAAACAAACTGTCAGTTTAAGTAATCTTGTAAAAGGACTTAATTCAAACGAATACTCGCAATTAATAATACAAGACGACGGCTCTGTAGTTGCTAAAGAAAAAGAATTCTTACTTTTAGATTCAGCAGAAAACAATTCCACTATAGAAAGTGTTACAAACGCTAAAAGGAGTTCATTTGCAGAAGTTAAAGATTTGTTCATTAAACCTTCTATAATCGATACAATTAGATCAACATTTAATAACGATAGTGAAAGAATTATAGAAGTATTAATCGATAGAGATAATACAGTAATTGTAACTGAGGTTGGATCAAAAAATTATAAATCTTACATCCTGGAATCAATTGGAGAAACAGATCTAAAAAGACAATTAGAAGATAACGGATTAAAATTGGAAGATTTAGGAATTAGAATAAAAAACCTAAGAGTATATTCTAAGCCAGTACCTGAAGAATCGTTGGAAAGCAGGGTGGAAGATTCGCATGTGAGATACTTACTAAATATTAACAATACCTACATTGCTAGATTACAACCTGATTTTATAAATACAGTTTCGGTTGACTGGACACCAAACATTTTTTCATTTACAGATATTTTGCAAGGGGAAGGAATAAAAATTTCTGATCCAGAGCTAAATTTTGAAGTCATCACTTCAAATGTACCAACAGGTGTAACACTAGACACAATTCTTACTGTTTTAACTATAGGTGGATTCATTTTTCTAGGATTTATCATTTTTAGAAGCGCACAAGCTTCTGGTATGGGAATAATGCAATTCGGGCAGTCAAAGGCAAAAATGTTCTTTGGTAAAAAGACAGACGTTTCATTTAAAGATGTTGCAGGAATCGACGAAGCAAGAGAAGAGCTAAATGAAATTGTTGAATTCTTAAAAAATCCAAACAAATTTAGAAAACTTGGAGCAAGAATCCCAAAAGGTATTTTGATGTTTGGATCACCAGGTACTGGTAAAACATTATTGGCTAGGGCAATTGCAGGTGAAGCTGGAGTTCCGTTTTTTCATACATCAGGTTCTGAGTTTGAAGAAATGTTGGTTGGTGCAGGGGCATCGCGAGTAAGAGACCTTTTTGCTAAAGCAAAAAAAGCTGCGCCATCATTAATCTTTATTGACGAAATTGATGCAGTAGCTCGAAAAAGAGGTACACGAATTCAATCTGGAAGTACTGAGCAAACTTTAAACCAGATTTTAGTAGAAATGGATGGGTTTGAAAAGAACACAAACGTAATAGTTATTGCAGCAACAAATAGGCCAGATGTACTGGATAGGGCAATTTTAAGACCTGGTCGATTCGACAGGCAAGTTAGAATAGAACTCCCAGATAAAGATGGCAGAATGCAAATTCTAGGTATACATACAAAAAATAAACCATTAGCAAAAGATGTTGATTTAGAAAAAATTGCTAAAAGAACAGTAGGTTTTACTGGAGCAGACTTAGAAAACATTATGAATGAAGCAGCAATAATCGCTGCTAAAGCAGACCAAAAAGAAATTATTATGAAGAATGTTGAAGAAGCAGTAGAAAAGGTTGTACTAGGACCAGCAAAAAAATCCAGAAAAAGAACACAAGAAGAATTAAATCTGGTAGCTTATCACGAAGCAGGACATGCTATTGTTGCTAAATTTACAAATGGATCTGTACCTGTAGATAAAATTTCAATAGTATCTAGAGGAAGTAGTGGCGGAGTAACAATGTTTATACCAGAAAAAGATGAAAATATAATATCACAAACTAGGTTATTAGCAGATATTAAAGTTAGTCTTGGTGGTAGAGCAGCAGAAGAAGTTGCTTTAGACGATATTTCAACAGGAGCTTCTAACGATATAGAAAAAGCAACAGCAGTAGCAAGACAAATGATTCAGAAGTTTGGAATGAGCAAATCTTTGGGTATGGTTCAGTATGGACAATCTATGGATAATCAATATCTAGGATACCATTATGGGGATTCTAAAGATTATTCAGAAAAAACAGCAGAACAAATTGACAGTGAGGTGAGAGAGATTATTTCAAACTTATACTCGGAAGCTGTAGAAATTTTAACTAGTAAAAGAAGTCTACTAGATAAGCTTGCAAAATACTTGCTAGAAAAAGAAGTTGTAGATAAAGACGAATTCGATAAGTTCATAGAGGATAATCAGTAATGGCTCTACATCCGATACAAATTTTTACAGATAGTGCAGTAAAAAACCTTCTGCAAGAATTTTATATTCAGAACTTTGTATTTAGAGGTATAGAAAAAGATATTGCAAGCAATATTATTGATAAAGCTTGGAATACAGCACAAAATTTTAATACCACTAAGGTGGAATTAGCTCGACAAGAGATTACAGAATTATTTAAAGTTGCAGATCAAAACAAAAAGAATACACTTACAGATAAAGTTCAAAAAATCTTTGAGGTTACTAATAGCATAGAGGAGTTTAAGCAGTGTAAGAGTATACTTGACTTTGGAACAAATAATTTGGATTTTATTAACAAAGTTTCGAAACATAATAAAAACATTAAAAGAGTTTTTGCTGCAGATGTAATACCTCAAAAAAATAAATTTCATGGGAATGCAAAATTCGATTATATTAAAGTAAAATTTAACGCTGAAAATATTGGGTTTCCGAATAGTTTTAAGGTTGACCTAATAAATTGCAGGTTCGTTTTGCATCATCTTAACAATGATGATGAAGCAGCCAAAGTCCTCAATTTTTTTGCTAACGCCTTACCTCATAACGGCCCTTTAATTTTGTGGGAAGAATCGTTTACGCAGAACCCGAATAATCTTAGTGATGTCCGAATAAATCTGGCAGAATTTGATGACTCAGAAAAATCCTTAAATAGTAAATTTAATAAATTAACACTTAATCAAAAAAAGCAATTTATTTATGTAAACGACTGGATAATTAATTTAAATAACATTCATATGCAATGGGCAAATATGTACAAAAGTGTAGAGGAGTGGATTGATTTAGCCAAAGTAGAAGGTTTTAAAGTAGTAAAAACTATTGACTTGGGTCTTCGAATTACAGGTAAAATAAAACAAGGGGTACATACAATTATACAATTCAAAAGAATATGAATAAAACTGATATAAAAAGGATGAATGATTTTTATGCTATTGCCAAATCTAGCTACAAGTTAGGAGATAGTAAATCTTTAAGTTGGAATAATAAATTTAATCAGTTAATTAGGTTTGAAGTTCTTTGTAAAATTGCCAATTTGGATAATAAGACTATAGTGGATTTAGGTTGTGGCTATGGTGATTTATACTTTACTCTATCTCAAAAGTATAATTTGAAAGAATATATAGGTTTAGAAATCGATGAAGATTATTACAATTTCGCAACTAAAAAATTTAAAAATATTATAAACGCAAAATTAATTAAAGTAGATTTTTTTGAATATGACTATCCTGCTTTTGATTATGCATTAGCATCGGGATCTTTCAACTTTAATATTACAAATGCAAAGTCAATTTATTTAGATTTTATTAAAAAGTTATACTATAAAGCTAAAAGTGGGGTAGCGATAAATTTCTTAAGAGAAGGAGTACACGACTCGGATGAAGTATTTTTAACATTTGACCCAAAGTTACTAGTAAAAAATTTTTCAAGCTATGCCAAAAAAGTGCAAATAGTAGAAGATTATCTTGATCATGATTTTACGGTTTATTTGTATAAATAGTGACGTGTTGACTTGTTTCTGTAGATTATCGTCTTTGTTATACAGCCAATCCTTAATATTCATGACTCGTGACAAAGTAGTATAGGGTGGTGCTGAGTATCAGATACAAAGCTGATGCAGAATAAGGTTTTTGTTTTTTAATTTTAATATTTAAACTATAATTCCATATGACTAAAAAGTTATTAATTATTGATTCTTTTGCACTGATTTTTAGGGCATACTACGCATTCCCCCCAACTTTACAAACAAAAGAAGGGGAATTAACAAACGCTGTATATGGTTTTGCGAGCTTAATGCTCGATGTTATAAATAAATTTGAACCTTCGCATGTAATAAGTGTTTTCGATCCTCAGAGCCCTATAATTAGGCAAACTGAATTTACAACCTACAAAGAAAATAGAAAAGAAACTGATCCAGAATTAATTTCGCAAATTCCAAAGGTAAAAGATTTATTAGATACTTTTGACATTCCAGTAATAAAAGTGGATGGTTTTGAGGCAGACGATGTAATTGCAACGTTGTGTAAAGAATTTGAAAATAAAATCGAAAAGATAATTGTTACAGGAGACCAGGACTTATTCCAACTAATTACACCAAATACATCGGTATATTTAGCAGGAAGGCGTTTTTCAGAGTCCAAGCTTTTTAAAAAAGAAGATGTTAAAAATAAATTAGGAATTTGGCCTGAACAAGTACCAGATTACAAGGGTTTAGCTGGTGACGCATCTGATAATATTCCTGGCGTTAAGGGAATAGGTAAAAAATCTGCCGAGTCTTTAGTGCAGCAATTTGGTGATATTGAAAACATTTATAAAAATATTGATTTGGTACCAAATAGAGTAAAAAACAAGCTAGTAGAAAGCTACGAAATTGCAATAAAGTCAAAACAGTTGGCTACAGTTGTACCAGAAGTTCCAATCAGTTTTTCTCTTAATAGCGCAGAACTTAGCTCAATTAAAATAAGCGACGTATTAGATTTATTTATTAAGCTAGAGTTTAAATCATTATATAAAAAGGTGGAACAACTAGGTGAAAAGTTAGGGGTTGTGAGGGCAGAGAAAATTACACAAAAAAAATCAGACATAAAAGTTATCGAGTATGAAGGAGAGGCTCTGCTAACAGATAAAATCTATATTTATGCAGATGTCGAAGGTAAAACAAATTCGCCAATAGATTACAGGTTAAAAAAAATATTTTATGTAGAAAACGACGTAAATGCTGTTTATATAGTAAAAGAGCCGTACATAATACATTTTTTAAAAAACTTAAAAACAAAAAATATTATTTTGTGCGATGCTAAATCATTTTTTCATTCTGCATATAATGCTTATAAAGATTTCGAATATAAATCTTTTGAAGATTTGGGTTTTGCAACTCAGTTAGTTTCTTACAATACATATGGGCATGGTATTGAAGATTGTTATAAAATCATAAAATTAGACTCTCCTACAGATGGTGAAGATATTGTATTCGGTCTAAATTCAATACATCAAAGAATCCAAGACTTATTGGATAAAGATTCTCAGATTTTTGCCGTTTACAACTTAGAAAAAGCAATTTTACCTTTAATAATTGAAATGGAACAAAAAGGTATCATGTTTGATGACAATACGAATAATAAAATTGAACAAAAATTATCTAACATGAAGCTAAAACTCCAGGAACAAATTTACCAAGAGGCAGGTCACGAATTTAATATTAATTCTCCAAAGCAGGTAGGCGAAGTTTTGTTTGTAGAGAAAATGCTTACACCTCAAGGAAAAACAAAGAAAGGCAGCGTTTCGACAGATGAGAAAACATTAACAAAATTAATAAATGTTGATCCAATTGTTGGAAAAATCTTAAAATATAGAGAAGTAGATAAATTACTATCAACTTACGCACTTGCGTTGCCTAAATTTGTGGATAAGGATTCGAGGATACGTTCGAATTTTGATCAGTTTGGAGCAGTTTCTGGTAGGTTTTCATCTAACAATCCAAACTTGCAAAATATTCCAATTTCCGAAGAACTAAACATAAATATAAGGGATAATTTCGTTGCAGGGGAAGGAAAAATTTTAGTTGGTTTCGATTACTCTCAGCAAGAGCTGAGAATACTGGCTGCTCTTGCCGGTGAAGATATAATGATTAACAGTTTTAATAATAACCAAGATATTCACGTAATCACAGCATCTGAGCTTTTCGAAAAGCCAGTTCAAGAAATAACAAAAACAGAGAGAGGGGTAGGGAAGACAATAAACTTTAGCATTGTTTATGGTATCTCTTCCTTTGGTTTATCAGAAAGACTTCAGCTTGACCGAAAAACTTCGCAATCTTTTATAGATAAGTTTTATTTGACCTATCCAAGCATAAAAAGGTTTTTTGAAGAGCAAAGAAATCTTGCTTTAAAACAAATGTATACGCAAACAATTCTTGGACGAAAAAGAATGAATAAAATGATTAATTCAACTCAGTGGTTTTTGCGAAATGCTGCTGAGAGAGAGCTTTTAAACTTTATAATTCAAGGTTCAGCTGCGGATTTAATGAAGCTTTGCATGGAACAGTTTCCGAATCTCTTAAAAAAATACAAGGCAAATTTGCTTTTGCAAATACACGATGAATTCGTTTTTGAATTTGATTTACAGAAAAAAAGTGTAGAAGAAAGTAAGAGCTTAAAAGAATTTATAAAAGAAGTAATATTTTTAATGGAAAATATATATAATGTAGGAGTAGATTATAAAGTTGATGCAAAAATAGGCGAGCGATGGGGCAGTATGAATCCTGTTAATTAATATATTAAAATTATTAATTTATGAATAATAAAGTGTCAGTAAAAAATATTAATCCTTTAACTTTGGTATTAGTTCCAGTTTTGCTAGTGATACTAATAATAAATCTTTTTAGGATGCTAAGGGAAGGTGTAATAAAGGGGACTGGAATAAAAAATAAAACATTAAATCTAAAAAATGAGTTAAATAAAAAGGCAGGTGAATTTAAGGTAGAAATTTCAGAAGAAGGTGATGAATTTACTGAAGAGGCTAAGAAAGCAGTAAAAAATGTTAAACAAGAATTGACAAAAAGACAAAAAGAAATCTATAGCCATATTAAAAAGAATAAGTTTATAGAAATTAAAGACTTAGAAGGAATTTTTCAGGTTACTAATAGGACTTTACGAAGAGATATTGCAGAATTAATAAAAAAGAAATATATACAAAAAGAAGGCAGTACCAAAGGTTCTCTATATAGGGTTGCTAAATAACAAATTTTGTATGTTTATTACTTGAATCTTTAGTAATGATGTAGTACAATACTTCTTAACAGATTTGTTTATTTATCTTAAAACGATTAAGAAATAGGCAGGTATAATAATTTCTCAAATACCAAGAACATTAAAGATTTTAAAGTGACAAGGTCTATCAATTTCTTTTGAAATTGTTTTATAGCCGGCTCAAACTTTAGATCTTTTAAGTTTACTTAAAAGATTCACCAATAAAATTCTACTCCTTTTAAGGAGTATTATTACTTTTATGGAGAGTTTGATCCTGGCTCAGGATTAACGCTAGCGGCGTGCCTAAGGTATGCAAGTCGAACGAGATTCACGATTGCTTGCAATTGTGATGATAGTGGCAGACGGCTGAGTAACACGTAGGAACATTCCCTGAACTCTGGCATAGCCCCGCGAAAGTGGGGGTAATTCCAGATAGCTCCTTCGGGATAAAGATTTTTCGGTTCAGGATTGGCCTGCGTCCTATCAGGTTGTTGGTGAGGTAAAGGCTCACCAAGCCTATGACGGGTAGCTGGTCTGAGAGGATGATCAGCCAGACTGGGACTGAGACACGGCCCAGACTCCTACGGGAGGCAGCAACTAGGAATCGTGCACAATGGACGAAAGTCTGATGCCGCGACGCCGCGTGAAGGATGAAGATCTTAGGATTGTAAACTTCTTTTGTTGGGGAACAAAGTTTCTGAGTGTACCCATCGAATAAGTGCCTGCTAACCACGTGCCAGAAGCATCGGTAATACGTGGGGCACAAGCGTTATCCGGATTTACTGGGCGTAAAGAGATACGTAGGCGTCTCAAAAAGTTTCGTGTTAAATCTTCTCGCTTAACGAGAAAATCGCGCGGAAAACTTTTGAGATTGAGTCAGATAGAGAAGAGGGGAATTCCTAGTGGAGCGGTTAAATGCGTTGATATTAGGAGGAATACCAATGGCGAAGGCACCTCTTTGGATCTGTACTGACGCTAAGGTTCGAAAGCGTGGGGAGCAAAACGGATTAGATACCCGTGTAGTCCACGCTGTAAACGATCCCTGTTAGGTGTTTGTTTTGTTATCGAGTTTTTTCCTTCGGGAAAAAAGGATGGTACAAGATGAGTGCCGTAGCTAACGCGTTAAACAGGGCGCCTGGGGAGTACGGCCGCAAGGCTAAAACTCAAAGGAATTGACGGGGACCCGCACAAGCAGTGGAGCGCCTGGTTTAATTCGATGATCAGCGAAGAACCTCACCTGGGCTTGAACTGTAGCTGCATCTTTCCAGAAACGGAAAGAGCCTTCGAGGGTGCTACAGAGGTGCTGCATGGCTGTTGTCAGCTCGTGTCGTGAGATGTCGGGTTAAGTCCCACAACGAGCGCAACCCCTATCCAGTGTTATAATTAC
>CAZRHM010000029.1:4180-10263 GCA_964599845.1 uncultured Candidatus Saccharibacteria bacterium | reverse complement strand
GAAGATGTTTTTTGTTTTTTCTTTTTACCCATTGATTTAATTTAATAAATTTATTTATATTCAAACAACTTTAGTAATTCTGCAGTTGTTTTAGCTTCATCTCCGTGTTTTATCTGATCAACTACACAAGTGTTTAGATGATCTTCAACAATCAAAATATCTAGCTTTTTTAGTGCACTTTGAACTGCCCTTGATTGATGAACGACATCTACACAGTAAGCATCGTTCTCAAGCATTTCTTGGATCTTTTTTAGATGCCCTTGGATTATCTTGATTCTATGAATAGCCCTAGTTTTCGTATCTTTGTTTGTTTTATGATTGTGTTTCATAAAGTAAATTTCATAATAATTTTAATCCCCCTATAGGGGATATATTATATTAGTTTCATTTAGGTGTCAAAGACATTTTTGCAACCATTTAAACTTTGAAATGGATACCTTAAGCAGATAAGCTATACTAAGGTGAATTATGAAAAAGACATACAGAGGAAAAAAGATTACGAATTCAAAAATTCTAGCTAGATTTATAGCTCATGAGCTTAGAAATAGTGAGTTAGAAAACCTGCACGCAGAGTGGCCTGAATTTGCGGATGAAGAGATGAGAAAGTTAATGCTGGAATTTGAAAGGATTCTTGAATCCTGCTTCTCATTTTTACAAAATCAAAAACTAATTACTTGCAACCTAGATAAAACCTTTTCTATTCTTACACCATCAGAGAAGGAAAAGGTAGAAAAACTAAATTCTGGAGAAATGACTTTCAGAGAGGCATATACAAAAATGTTCTTTGGAAAGAATGGTATTTCCTGGGATGACCCTACATTAGATAAGACTTCGAAATAACTAGGTATCTCCATCTAATCCACACACCCTTTCTTATGTTTTCTAATTTCCGAAATGCAGTACGCATGTGAGACTCTGCGAGATTATTTATCTACGATCAAAGAATAGTTGATAAATAGTTTGTCAATTAACTTGTCAATTACATTTGCATCTAAAATTTCCCTAGCCCTCCATCTTTAACTTACCCGCTTCATATCTTACTAAAGATCTTGAGTGTTTCGTTATATTCATAAAGTGACCCTACGGAGAATCGAACACTTAAATTTTTATAAAAACAATATGAATATAAATACTGCGTATCTAGTTGCTAGAGTTAGTGATAAAAGCCAAGAAGCAGGTTACTCCTTATCCTCACAAGAAAGACTGCTAGTGGAATATGCTTCTAAAAATAAATTACGGGTAGTAAAACTGTTTAAGATATCAGAGACTGCCAGTAAAGCTAATGAACGAAAAGTCTTTGATCAAATATTTAAAGATCTCTATAAACAGAAAATATATAACCTCGTTTTTGAAAAGGTTGATAGGAGTACTAGAAGTTTCAAATGGCTGGTTCAATTCTATGATTGGTTTGAATCAGATGAGCGAAGAAAGCTTCATTTAGTTTACGATAACATCATACTTCATAAAAACTCTAGATCTCAGGATAGATTGAACTATGATATGAAAGTTGTGTGGGCAAAAAATTACTCTGACAATCTATCTGAAGAAGTCAAAAAGGGTCATCAAGAAAAGATAAGGCAAATGAAATACCCAGGAGCAAAAAAATTTGGTTACCAATCGATTGGTAGTAGTAATAAGGAATATATCCCACATCCAAAACTATCTAAGAAGATTACAAAATGTTTTAAACTTTATTCTACTGGTGAATACTCTATAGCAGATATTTGTATAGAATCGTTTAAGTTTGGATTAAAGAGCAAAGAAGGAAATAAACTATCTAGTTCAAGAATGCACAATATCTTGAAAGATCCTTTCTACTATGGAGATTTTAGGTGGAATGGTAAAATTTATTGCGGTACACACGTACCTTTAATCTCAAAAGATCTTTATTTGAAAGTTCAGAGCATTTTAAAAAGACGAACTTATTCTAGATATATGAAACACAATTACTTATTACAGAGCAAGGTTGTCTGTGGCGAATGTGGATACACAATTTCATGGTACAAGAAAAAGAATTATGTTTACGGGAAGTGTAGCCACTTTAAGGACTGTACTCAAACAATAAATGCTCGGGAGGATAAGATTGAAGAGGAGATTAAATCACAATTGCAAAAGTTAGATTCTAAGAATATAAAACTTTCCAGTTGGATAAAGGTAACTTTGAATAGTGAGAAAAAAGAGCAAATACTGAGGTTACGTGATAATGAGAATGGTTTACAAAAAAGACTGATACAAATTGATGAAATGTTAGCTGAGGCATATCAAGACAAATTGAATAATACTGTTGATATTAAGACGTATAACAATGTTTATACTAAATTGCATACAGAGAAAGATATTATCAAGGATAAGCTTGATGAGATTTCAAAAGAAATTAAAGAATTAGGCTCAAAGAGATTTGAGATAGAGAAACTTGAAGGCAAAAATGATTTGATTTATGAAAGTGCAAGTATAAAAGAAAAAAGAAAAATACTTTCAATTACATTTAAAAAGATTAGCTTTAAGATGGTAAGGCTAGGTTTTACTTGGCAAGCCCAATCTAGCAAATTTATTGACGGCTTCTTGTAACATATATTCTTAAAAATCTAGATCATGCATCTTTGCAAATGATAGTAGGCTTTGAATATCCTTGATAAATTTATCAGGTTTACTAATAACATCCAACCAGGGGAAAGTTCGAAAAGCGTCCAGTCCTCTCCGTTTAGAACTTTTTATAATAAATAATCTTTATAACCAACCTTCTACATATTAAAATTATGTGTTACTAAGTGTGTAGTGTACAAGACAACTTACCTGATACTTTTTTACAATATAAATAAATGAAAGCTATTCTATTCGATTTTGACGATACGCTTGTTTAAACCAAACATTAAATGGGTTACACTAATTGGTAATGGTATGTCGCTATTATAATTTGCAAAATAGATATAAATAGTAAACTTTGACGCTAAAGTAAAAATTACTTATAAAATCTCAAAAATCTTTAATTTTGATTTTGCTCCAGATTTTAGTACTACACTTGATTTAGAAACATGAAAATGTTTTGCAATTAGATTTTGTACAGATGCTGTTGCTTTACCGTCGATTGGTGGTTCTATAACATAGGCAGTATACGTTCCGTCTAAATTTTTTATTAGTTTGGGACCTTTTTTGCTTCTTGGTTTAACAAGTATTTGAATGGTCATGTATACACTGTATTTATAGTTATTATAATACTAGATTTGCGACTTTCAATTTTGTTATACTAGTTAAAAGTTACTTCTAATGAGAGAAACGGAAAGGAAATGGATTTTGCCCTAGCTACCTGATATTGGTAATCAAAAACCCATAAAATATGAAAGGCATTTTCTGTACATAGGTGAAGGAATCGAAATTAGAATACAAAAAAAAGGAAGTAAATTTGAATTTGAAAGAAAAGTTAAAGCTACTGGTTTAACAAGAACAGGCCAGAAATTCGAAATTACGGAAGATGAATTTAATAATTTAAAACAATATTCAACAGGTTCGATTATTAGAGAAAGTTACAAGCTTAATGAGATTTCTATTAAAGTTTATAGTGGTAAATATAAAGGGTTAATTAGAGCTGAGGTAGAATTTGATTCTGAACAGAAGGCAGAAAAGTTTAGTCCACCTGAATGGTTTGGAAAAGAAATAACTGATTCAGTTTTGGGAAAAGATAATTATTTAGTCAGGCTAAGTTCTTCTGATTTTAAAAAAATTTTAGAGCAACAATGAATAGAAGTATAAAATTTATATATTTTGATGTTGGTGGAGTATTAGTTTTAGATTTCTCTAAAACTAATAAATGGGAGCAAATGGTGGATGATTTAGAAATTCCAAATAGTAAAAGAAAAGCTTTTGAAGACTTATTTTTAAAACATGAATTAGATATTTGTGAAGGAGAAAGTTTAGATATTTTTGTCGAGGCAGCAAAAAGTCAATTAGATATAAAATTCCCTACAAACTATGACATGTTAAAAGATTTTGTAAACAGGTTTGAGAGCAACATTAATCTCAAAAAAATATTTACTAAAAAACTTACAAACAAATATTCTATTGGGCTTTTAACAAATATGTATCCAGGGATGTTAAAAGAAATCAAGAAAAATGATTTATTACCAAAAATTGATTGGAATGTTATTGTAGATTCAAGTTTAGAAAATTGTAAAAAACCTGATTCTAAAATTTATGAAATTGCAGAACAAATGGCAGATGGTTTACCATCTCAAATTCTTTTTGTAGAAAATAGTATTGATAATGTAGAAGTAGCAAAATCTAGAGGCTGGCAAACATTACTATACGATCCTTCTAATATTGATAAATCGAACAAAGAACTTATAAATATTCTAAAAATTACTAACTAAATACAGAATTTTTTACTTTTTGTATACTTGGTCCTTTGTTAAAATAAATTATGAGCAAAAAATCTTCAAAAAATAATGCAGAACATGATTCGTGGAAGGAAAATATAATGACAAACATAAGGAAAGCTATGAAAGAAGTTGATCCAGAAATTGAAGAAGCCGTAAAATGGAAAGTTCCGTCTAACCCAAAAGGTGTATTTGTTTGGTATATGGATGGAATGATTTGCACAGGCGAAACATATAAAAAACATTTAAGAATTTCTTTTGCAAAAGGACTCGAACTTAAAGAGTTCGATAAAAACGGTTTAATAAATAGCTACAGAGCAATAATCATTAAGGAAGAAGATACATTTAATATAGAAGCATTTAAAGACTTAGTAGAATCTGCGATTAAATTAAACAAAGAGGCTAAGTTAAAAAAGAAAGCTAAACAAAAGTAATGGAAAAAGAAAAGAAACATAGAGTATATTCAATGGCATTTGCTCGAGTTTATCCACTTTACATAACTAAAGTAGAAAGAAAAGACAGAACTAAAAAAGAATTAGACGAAATTATTCGATGGTTAACAGGATATACACAAAATGAATTAGAAAAACAAATTGCAGAAGAGGTAGATTTTGAAACTTTTTTTGCGAATGCTCCAAAACTAAATCCAAAACGTAAATTAATCACAGGAATTATATGTGGGATGAGGGTAGAAGAAATAAAAGAACCCTTAATGCAAGAAATTAGATATATGGATAAGCTGGTCGATGAACTTGCAAAAGGTAAACCAATGGAAAAAATTTAGTTTTTTTTAGTGCTTTTAAAAATCATATTGGTTTTTACCCTTTCCCAAGTGGAGTGGTGGAGTTTGAAAAATTAACAGACAAATATAAAAAATCAGGTAAAGGTACTATCCAGTTTAGAAACGATGAAGAAATACCTTTTGATTTAATTAACAAAATAGTTAAATTTAGGGTAAGTGAGCTTACAAAATCTTGAAAATTTTTAAGTTAAAAATTAGACATTTAAACCTAACTGGGAGGTTTAATGAATACTTATTGCCTACAGTCAAAATCAGCTTCAGATAACTATTACTAATTTTGCAAAAATTTATGCTATTATATTTTTCATATAATAATTCGCTAAGAATTAATGACAAAAGGTGTGCCCACCTATAATCAAGTAACAGAAAACGAGATTAAGAATCTTTTAAAAACTTCCGGATTAAATTCTTCTAAAGTAAAATTTGCCTTATTACAGGCAATAAAAAGCCATAAAGAACAAAAAAGAGATACTGGAAGGAACACATTGGAAGATCATATTTTCCCGGTAGTTAAAGATTTAATACAAAATTATAAAGATGATTTAGAATTTGAAGATATTGTAATTGTGGCACTATTGCACGATACAGTAGAAGACGACAAAACTTATTCAATTGATAAGTGCAAGACTTTCTTTGATAAAAAAATATGTGGCTATGTAAAACAGTTAACTAAAGTAAAGCCAGAAGACTATAAAACATATGGACATAAACAAAAGTATGAAGTTAATAAAAAATACTTAGAAAATTTTAAAACGTACAATAGGATTGTTAGAATAATAAAGCTTGCAGACAGATACAATAACTTATTAAGCATTCACGAAATCCCAGATAAGGAGAAGCAAAAAAGAAACATTAAAGAGACAATTGATTTTATTTTACCTTGGGCAAAAGAAACCAGCGAGGTATATTAT
>CAZRHM010000029.1:0-4080 GCA_964599845.1 uncultured Candidatus Saccharibacteria bacterium | reverse complement strand
TCCAATAGCTCAACTGGATTGTCCCGATAATACACCAGTAGCTCAACTGGATAGAGCATCACTTTGCGGAAGTGAAGGTTGGAAGTTCGAATCTTCTCTGGTGTATTATCGGGATTCTGGTTAATGGTTGGAAGTTCGAAGATTCTTTGGAACATTTACTGAACAAAAGATATTAACTGCGATAAACTTTCTTTTTCTTTGACTTTTTATTATCCTCAACTTTAGTACTAATATTTCCACTCATCTCTAAGTATTCCTCTTGTGTTGGAGCTTCTTCTGGAAGAAACCCTTCTATATCTATGTAATCTCCATTTAGAATTCTTGTAAGAATATTGTACGAAATCTCATCAGTATCACCATAATCAGCATAGTCAATTAGAAGGTAAAATAGCTCGTCTTGATCTTCTTCATTTATTAGTAATGAAATTCTATGAGTTCTATTGCCGCTTGTTAATTCGCTGTTTTGTATTTCCAGGTTTAAAAAGTGAACACCAGCTTTTACAGAAAACCAATAGTGCTTAATGTCGTTCCACTTTAGTAATTTATCGTAGGTTCTAATTCCCATTTTTGTAACTGTGTGCCTAACTATTTGAGGAGGTATGGATGCTTGAGTGAACCATAAAAAAATAAAAGCTATTATTGCAATTATTAGTATAAATTCTCCCAGTAATGCAGCTACTGCAATAAGTGTTATAAAAAAGAATGAGTAAATTACATACCAAGACCTATTTTTAGGACTCCAAGGTCTTTCAGGCGACTCCCATGTAAACAAGGGGCTAAACGCAGTTTTTTTATCGAGTGTGGTAAATAGTTTACTATTCATAAAATCAGTATACAGAATTTGTTTGAATATGAAAATTTGTTATATTATTGCCTTTTTTCTTCCTTTTAATAATAAAAATATAAGTATTGTTGTAATTAAAATGCCTATGCCAACTGCAAAGAATGGAAGCTTGTCGGGGTTTAGTAGATTCGAACTAAATGATGAATTGCCTGTATATTCGTTTAACAATGTTTCTGGTCTTTTTGCGGTATCGCTAGTAACAACAGCTAATGATTCTTCAATTATTATTTCCATTTTTCTATCCGATATTTTATCCAGTTTTCCAAAAAACGAGATTTCTGAAGTACTAGGTGTGTCGGGATCAGCACTTGCCAGATGGGAATAGAAGTGGTTTAAGTCTCCATCTACAATGTTTGAACCGAACTCACCCCAAGTTACATCTACTGAAATCCATTTTTTTAAGTTTGGGAAATAAACTTCTGCCCACTGGTGGTTTATGTAATTTTCTAGCCTGGACTCATAATCGGCGGCTGCGTATCCATAGCCAAATGCAGCTCTGGCAGGTATTCCATTTGCTCTCATTAAAGTTATAAATAAGTCTGAGTATTCCATGCAAACTGCAGCTCCACCATTTAGCGTTTGTAGGGCGCCTTGCCTTTCGTTTAGTCCATGTTTTTTTACAAAGCTGTAGTCAATTTTATCGACAATATAGTCGTAAGTTTTTTCTACTATTTCGTATATATTAGTAGAATTGCCCTTAATTTGATTAGCTATTTTTTTTATTTGGTCATCGTTTACTTCCCAATATTTTGCAGGAAGAAGGTATTTGCTAAATTCTTGTGGAATGTCCGAAATGTTTCCTGATTCGGTAAGGTTCGTTTGGTCTTCTTGACGTAAAATTGCATATCCTTTTATTAATGCTTTATGGGCGGAATTTGCATTATATGCAAATTCCGCAATCAAATTACCATTCTCATCTAAAAATACTTTTGATGGATTAGGCGAAATATCTGTAAAAAACACTGTTTGATTTACTGACCCAGAAGAAATATCTCTTGGTAAAGTTATATACGTTTTATTTTTTACAAATGGAATGCTTGTAGTTTTAGGTAAATCTTGTTCGATTATAAAACTAAAATACTGTTCCTTGCCCAGTTGTATCCATGCAGAACTTCCTAAAAGTTCATTTATTGGAATGTCTAACTCTATAAAATCGTCTACATCTTTTAAGTCAACTTCTGGTAGTACAAAATTTATTTCTGGTAAACTTTTTGGAATTACAACTTTTGTATTTATTATTTCTTCAAAATTATTTTCTATTAAATTATAGTCTTTCGGATAACCAGGAATATAAACATCTTTAACAGCTCCAGCCGAAATCAATAGTCCGTAAGATTTATAATTTAAATTTAGTACAAAATCTTTTCCATACGAAATATTTGTTGGTAAAACTACTTTTACAATTAAGTTATTGGAACTAGATTCTTCGGTTTCATAGTTGTACTCGTTGCCAAATTGATCTGAAATTTTTATAGATTCCAAGGTCTTTTTAAGCTTTTCCTCTGCATTAGGTTCTCCTTTTATTGGGTTAAATATAGTAAAACCTTCAAAAGATCCAGGAGAAATAATAAAGCCTGGCTCTAAAATTCTAATAGTTTTTGTTTCAGTGATTTCTACATAATCTTTTTGTACAAGGTAGTTTCGATCAACCACCTTATTTGCAATTGCAGCATTTACATTTGATTTAAATAATACAAACGAGCTCACAATTAAAAAAAGAATTGGCGAAATTTTTAAACTTTTTGCTGCTATACTTTTTAGTAACATAGTTTAATTATACAAGGAACTGAATTGAAATTGTTGATATATAATAACTTCTAGTAAGCATATAAATTCAAATTAATAATGTTAGATTTATCAAAACTTAATTCAAAACAAAAAGAAGCGGTATTAGCGACAGATGGGCCATTACTTGTTTTGGCAGGAGCAGGATCAGGTAAAACCAGTGTTTTAACATACAGAATTGCATACATTGTAGATTCTGGGCTAGCAGCACCAGAAAATATATTGGCAATGACTTTCACAAACAAAGCCGCTGGCGAAATGAAAGAAAGAATCTTAAAAATATTAAAAGATAACGCTAATAAAACGAACTCAGGTCAAAACATTTTGAACATACCATGGATGGGAACATTTCACTCAATAGGAGTAAGAATTTTAAAAATTTATGGAAATCATATAGGAATTGATCCAAATTTTAGTATTTATGACCCAGCAGATGCAGGGGCAGTGGTGAAGGAAGCTATGCAGACTTTGCACATATCTTTAAAAGATATTAATCCTAAAACGGTACTTAGATATATTTCTTCTGCAAAAAACGAATTAATTGATGAATTTGATTATCAAAGTTTTACATCTGGTTATATTCAGCAAACGGTAGCAGAGGTTTATCCGCTATATCAAAAACTGTTGCGAGAAAGTAACGCACTCGATTTTGACGACTTAATAATGCTATTTATAAAACTTTTACAGCAAAGCCCACAAGTATTAGAAAACCTCCAAAATAATTTCAAATATATTTTAGTAGATGAATATCAAGACACAAACCGAGCACAGAATATTTTAATAAACTTGTTGGCTGCAAAACATAAAAACATATGTGTAGTTGGTGACGATGATCAAAGTATTTACTCATTTAGAGGGGCAACTATTAAAAACATTTTAAATTTTGAAAGGGAATACAAAAATTGCAAAGTTGTTAAATTAGAACAAAACTATAGATCTACAAAAAAAATTCTTGAGGCATCGTACCAGGTAATTAGTAAAAACAAAGCAAGAAAAGAAAAGAAACTATGGACAGAAAATTTAGAAGGAGAAAGTATTGTGCTATACACAGCAACAGATGAAGTAGCAGAAGCTAAATGGGTTATAAGCAATATAGAAAAAAATAAAGAAGAAATCGGATACGAAGATGTTGCAATTTTATACAGAACAAATGCACAATCAAGATCTTTAGAAGAAGCTTTTATAAACTCCGGAATACCATACAGAATAATTGGGGCAGTACGATTTTACGAAAGAAAAGAAATTAAAGACATAATTGCATACCTACGTTATTTATATAACCTAAAAGATTCAAAATCTTTAGAAAGAATAGTTAATAACCCCAGAAGAGGGATTGGACCAAAAACAATTTTAGAAGCCAGATCCAAAGCACGAGAACAAGATCTAACACTAGGAGAGCTTTTAGCTTATGGGAAAATAGAACTGTTAAATCCTAAACTGCAAGATTTTGC
>CAZRHM010000028.1:0-11050 GCA_964599845.1 uncultured Candidatus Saccharibacteria bacterium | reverse complement strand
GAACCAGTCCAATATTTTAATGCCATGGTTCAGTATGCCACTATTTCCGTCAACACGCCACGGACTTTAGTCCGTGGTAGTTGACATTTATCACTACAATTAAACTTATTAGTTTAATAAAATTTTTTAAAGTATAATTACTAAAATTGAGATTTAATGAATGGAGCAGTAAAAAAATATTTACAAGAACTACAAATAAAATATAAAACAGGCCATGCACGAGAACACGCTTACAGACCTGCGCTACAAGCTCTTACCGAAGAAATCAACTCCTCAATCATTGCAGTAAACGATCCAAAGCAACAAAAAGTTGGTGCACCAGATTTTGTATTACTAAAAAATAAAACACCTATTGGTTACATAGAAGCTAAAGATATTAATATAGATTTAGATAAAGAATTTAAAAGTAAGAATCAGTTTAACCGATATAAAGCATCGCTTAATAATTTGTGTTTTACTAACTACTTAGAGTTCATTTTTTATGTAAATGGTGAACAAGTTCAAAGAGTAGAAATTGCAAAACTAGTTAGCAACAAAATCGAAATTGTAAATGAAAATATTCCCCTTTTTGTAAGTGTATTTAAGAATTTTACAATTCAAAAAACCGTTTCTATCAAAAACTCTAAAGAGTTAGCATACTTAATGGCAGAAAAAGCAAAAATGCTAAAAAATGTAATATTCTTAGCATTAGAAGACAAAAGTGAAAATGAACAGCCGTTAGCTAAGCAGTATGCTGTGTTTAAAGAAATGTTAATCAGGGATTTATCGCACGAACAATATGCCGATATTTATGCTCAAACAGTTGTTTACGGAATGTTTGCAGCAAGGTATCACGACAGTTCAATAGATACATTTTCGCGAGATGAAGCTGGTAGATTGCTTCCAAAATCGAATCCATTTTTAAGAAATTTTTTTGACACAATTACAGGTATAAACATTGATGAACGAATTGTGTGGATAGTTGATGACCTAGCAGAGTTATTTAACCATGTTAATGTTCGTGAACTTTTGGAAGACTATGGTAAAGAAACTAAAAGAACAGATGCAATTGTACACTTTTACGAAACATTTTTGGCAGAATACGATGCAAAAATGCGAAAATCTCGTGGAGTATATTACACACCAGAACCGGTTGTAAATTTTATGGTTAGAGCTGTTGATGATATTTTAAAAACTGAGTTTGGTATAGTAGATGGATTAGCAGACACTAGCAAAATTGAAGTAAAAAAAGAGGTACAAGGTAAAAAGCAAAAAGTTATGGAGCACAGAGTGCAAATACTTGACCCAGCAACTGGTACTGGTACATTTTTAGACTACATAATTAAACACATTTACAACTCAAAATTTAAAGGTCAGCAAGGCGTTTGGCAAAATTATGTAGATGAACATTTACTACCACGCTTGCATGGATTTGAACTTTTAATGGCTAGTTATGCAATGGCACATTTAAAGTTAGATATTACTTTAGCCGAAACTGGCTACGATGTTACAAAAGGTAAAGGAAAACGTTTAGGTGTTTATTTAACAAATTCACTTGAAGAACCCGAAGCGCACCAGGTTGATTTATTTTCGCAATGGTTAACACAAGAAAGTTTAGAAGCAAATGAGGTTAAAAAGGAAAAGCCAATTATGGTTGTGATAGGTAATCCACCGTATAGTGGAGAAAGCTCAAATAAAGGGGATTGGATAATGAATTTAATGGAAGATTATAAATTTGAACCAGGTGGAAAAATAAAATTAAAAGAACGTAATCCTAAGTGGATTAATGATGACTATGTAAAGTTTATACGTTTTGCTCAATATTTTGTAGAAAAGAATGGTGAAGGTATTGTTGCATTTATAAATCCTCATGGATTTTTAGATAATCCAACTTTTAGAGGCATGCGGTGGAAGCTTCAAAGTATTTTTGACAAAATCTACACAATTGATTTGCACGGAAATTCTAAAAAGAAAGAAACAGCACCCGATGGTTCAAAAGATGAAAATGTTTTTGATATTCAGCAAGGAGTTAGTATAAATATTTTTGTTAAAAAGAATAAATAATGAATCAGGATATAGTAATTTACAAGACTAAAGACAACCGAATAGAAGTTAAAGCGGATTTAAAACAAGAAACATTGTGGTTAAACTTAAATCAAATCGCTCAACTATTTGATAGGGATACATCTGTAATATCTAGACACATAAGTAATATTTTCAAGTCTCGGGAGCTGGATGAAAAATCAACTGTTGCAAATTTTGCAACAGTTCAGTGACTTTATTATTGTTATAAAAATTTAAATTTATCAAGATTGAGTTATACCATGAAAGAAAAAAATTATGCATTTATTGATAGTCAAAACTTAAACCTGGGAGTAAAGTCTTCTGGTTGGAAGTTAGACTTTAAAAAATTCAGATTATACTTAAAAAATAAGTACAATGTAGATAAAGCTTATTTGTTTATAGGATACATTGATGGAAACCAGAAGTTGTATACAAATTTGCAAACATATGGCTATATTTGTGTTTTTAAACCTACTCTCGAAGTCAAAAGGAATAAGAAAGTAATTATAAAAGGAAATGTTGATGCGGAATTAGTTCTGCACGCTATGATTGAAATAAATAATTATCATAAAGCTGTTATAGTTAGTGGAGACGGTGATTTTCATTGTTTAATAGAATATTTGGAAGAAAACAATAAGCTTTTAAAAATTCTAACTCCTAACGAAAACTATTCGAGTTTGTTAAGAAAGTTTAATGTAAAGAAATTTATATTTCATATATCAAAATTGAAGACTAAGTTAGAGTATAAAAAGAATAAATAAAAAAAGAGAGGAATTTGCGTTCGGTCGAAACCTTAGGCTAGTCCTCTCATCGTTATAAGTAATTATATCAAAAATCATACTATGAAAGCAAAGGATAATAAAAAACTAGCAAAATTGTACCATTTTGATTTATATGGAAAACGAAATTTTAAGCAAGAATTTTTAAAAGAAAACACAGTTTCTTCTATTAAGTGGAATGAGCTAAAACCAAGTGAACCACAATACTACTTTGTACCTAAAGACTTTGAACTTATGGCTGAATATGAACAAGGATTTAAAGTTAATGAACTTTTTCCGTTGAATGGAGTAGGTCTTACCACAGCTCACGATGATTTTGTAATTGCAGAGAAAAGTGATGACTTAGAAAAAAGGTTTATGAATTTTAAAAATTCAGAAAGAAATGCCGATACTCTGCATGAAAAATTTAATGTAAATAAAAAGACCGGTTGGAACATACTTTCTGGTTACGATAATTTACAAAAAGAAAGTGATTTAAAAAAATATATTCAACCGATTTCGTACAGGCCATTCGATAATAGGTTTGTTTTCTATGAAGATAAATTAGTTTGGAGAACTGTTAGAAAAGTAATGCAGCACTTTTTGCATGGAGAGAATGTAGGTCTGGCGGGAATAAGAATAAACAAAGAAAATGAAGAAGCAGGATATTCTAGCGTATTCATAAGCAAAAACATTTCGGAAGCAAGATTGGCTGATAGATTTATTACTAATATTTTTCCAATTTACCTTTATCAAACAAAACTTGGCTCAAGCGAACTTGAACGTGTTCCAAATTTAAACACGGAAATGGTAAATAAAATTGCTAAAGATTTAAAACTTACATTTATCAATAATACTCCCCCTCTCGAGAGGGGGTTGGGGGGAGTGAATTTTAAAACAAAAATCACCCACCTTAATCCTCCCTCAAGGGAGGAATTTGGGCCACTAGACATTCTAGACTACATTTATGCGGTTTTACACTCACCAACATACCGCGAACGATACAAAGAATTCTTAAAAATAGATTTTCCACGAGTTCCATTTACAAATAATCAAAAAATATTTTGGGAAATGGTCAAACTTGGTGGAGAAATACGAAAATTCCACTTAATGGAACACTCCGAAAGTAGCAACTTAATTACACAATTTCCAGTTTCAGGAGAAAATGAAGTTGTTAAGATTGAATTTCACCTCACCCCCTGCCTATCGGCAGGCAGGCAACCCTTATCTTCAAAAGACAAGGAGAATGTAGGACAGGTTTGGATTAACGAAACTCAATATTTTGAAAACGTGCCAGAAGTCGCTTGGAACTTTTATATTGGAGGCTATCAACCAGCACAAAAGTGGTTAAAAGATCGAAAAGGAAAAAAACTAAGCTTTGAAGATGTTTTACACTATCAAAAAATTATTGTTGCACTAATTAATACAGATAGGTTAATGAATGAAGTGGACAAGGTTTATGCACAAATGCAAAAATGATCATTAGAGAATTAACCTAAAGTATCGATTATACTTCAGTATGCAAAGAATAAAACAACTCAAAACTTGCCAAAAGGGACATAAATTCTATAAATCGAGTGATTGTCCTACTTGCCCTATTTGCGTAAAAGATGTACCTTATGGTGAATTCCCAATTGATTTAAGCCGACCTGCAGTCAGGGCTTTATTAAGTGCAGGTATTACTAAATTAAAGGATTTATCAAAATATACAGAAAAAGAAATATTAGAATTGCATGGAATTGGGCCAACTGCTATTCCGATATTGAAAAATGCAATGCATGCAAAGAATATTACGTTTAAAAACATATAACCGTAAAAACACAATTAAAGTTATTAAGCAACATTTTAGTATTTGCACTTACTAAAAATAATTTATTGAACTTATATAACCAAGCGGTTATGATTAAGATAAATCAAATAAACTTGTTTTAATGACACCATCATTCACAAAAATATCTGCCTTATTAATTAATAACGAAGGGAAACTTTTAATTGTTCGAGGAAAAGGAGACGATTTTTATAAAGCATTTGGAGGTAAAGTTGAGGAAAATGAAACTGATGAAGAATGCCTAATTAGAGAAGTTTTAGAAGAGGGTTTAGTTAATGTAACAAGCTCACGGTTTTACCTTCAACCGCCTTTACAACCTGTTCATGGTAAACCAGGTTTATATTTTACTGCAAAGTTTTATTTAATAGAGGTAGATGGAGAACCAAAAGTAAATCCTAAAGACAATACCGAAGAACTACGATGGATAAGCAAATCAGAATTTGAAACTAAAAAAATAGAGATAGCCTCATCTCTAAAAGATTTTGCAATTCCTAAGCTAATTGATGAAGGCCTCTTAGTATAGTTTTGTTTACCCTTTCGAATTAATGCAAATCAATATAAAGATTTTAAAAATATAACAATATATTAATCTACATGTTAGTAGTAAAATAATTTTAATAATTATTAAATTTTTTATGAAAACTAATTCAAAACAAATAAATAAATGGCTTTTGGTTGGTTGGTTTGTATCTCTATTTGCTAGCTTAGCAAGTTTATACTTTATAGAAATCAAAGGTAACCCGGCAGCATCACTTTGTTGGTTAGAAAGAATGTTAATTTTTGGTGTATTTTTAATTTTGTCTGTTGCAATTTATAAAAAGGATTATATGGCAAAGTACTACGCAGCCCCTTTTGTTGCAATAGGTATTACCTCTGCTTTTTACCAACAGCTTGTGCATTGGGATATTATCAGTGTAGAATCTGCATCTTGCTCAGTTAGTGCCGTATGTGCAACCAAATTCTTTGAATTATTTGGATTTATTACACAAGCAAGTCTATGTTTGGCAGCTTTTGTTATAGTTGCATTATGCTTGTATAAAATAAAAAAGTAGTATTATTTATAGTTAAATATAGTTAGACTCAATAATTTCTATAAATTAGTTATGAAGATTTTATTCTATACATTTAAAAACTTTCCATGGAAAAATAAATTTAAGAAAATTAAATTTTTTGAATTTAAAAAATTAAAAGAAGATTTATTAGAATTTGAAAGTATATACAACGAAAATATGCCCATATATATAATTGGTATAGCAAAAAGTCGTAATACTTCTTTTTTTGAGACTAAAACAGTAAATAGTTTTAACAAGAACAAAAAAATTAGTAAATTTGGCAAAGATGTTTATACACTAACATACCCAATCAAAGGGTTTAGTTCAATAAAACTAAACCATGGCTATACAGACTCTTTTTGTAACTGGACAATGTATAAAATATCGGAAATTATTAATGATTCACAAACTAAACTTCAGTTTGTACATATAACTAAATCAGACACAAAATTGCTAAATGAATATTTAGTAAGATTATAAATAAACACAAAGATCGTTTTATGTAATGTAACTTTTAATAATTGAACTTATTAGCGCTAATAAATTTAATATTCACTGCTCATTCTAATGCCAAGCAAATTATTCTGGACAAGAACAATTAATAAAATAACTAGTTATTTTCTACGTAATTTTTAAAATTATTTAAAATTGATTGCCACCCATCTTTTTGAACCTCAATTGTATTAAATGTTTCGGCGTCGAATTCTATTTCAATTGCTGTACTTGATTCATCACCATTAAACTGTATTTTTACTACCCTACCATCAGTCATTGTGTATTGGATAAATTTATTAATGTCGATTTTGTCGTAAATACCAGTAAAGTCAAACCCTTCACTACCGTCTCTTGCTTCCATTCTATAGTTAAAACTACCACCTACTTTCAAATCATTGACTGCTTTTGGTGAGTGCCAATCTTCAGTTGCAGCATTCCATTTTGTTACATGCTCTGGGTTATTGTAGTAATCCCATACCTTTTGTATTGGAGCATTTATTTTTGTATTAATCTTTATTTTTTCGTCCATTATTATTTGTTAAAAAATAAAAGAGTCCTTAATGATTATTAAGGACTCTAAGGTTATTGCATAATATAGTTTTAAGACAAATGTGCCGAAACAAGCTTAGTCATTTCGAACATGTTAACAACATCTTTTTTAAAGATCTTTTTTAGCTTTTCATCTGCTTTAATGTTTCGTTTGTTTTCTGGATCTTGTAGGTTGTTTGATTTAATGTATGCCCAAAGCTTTTTTGTAACTTCTGTTCTAGGCATTGGACCTTTTCCAACTACAGCTTCTAAATCTGCCGATAAGTTTAATGGTTTAAAAAAACCTGATTTTTTCTCTGCCATATTTTTTTTGTAATAAATATATTAATCAAATCATCATAACACTTTTTTAAATAGTGGAAAAATTTTAATTGTAAAGATAAGAAAGCTCCTCAACTAGTTTATCTAGAGTGCCCTCAAGCCTTTTGCGAATTATGCGGCTAGCACCACTCCAATTGCTCGACATAAAAGGCACTGCAATATAGTAAGAAACAAATAATTGATTTGAGGGTTCATCGGGATTAGGACATATAATTGCAACGCAATTGTATACATCTACGTAACTGTTAGGGTCACGGGTATTTTCTTTAATTGACTGATGCCCACCATTAGATCTTGTATAATAATTAGTATTATTACCGCTTTTGGTAAGTATAGTAGTGCTTTTAGTAAAATCTACAATAAGTCTGTTTCGCAAATCATGAGTCTTTCCCTTATACAAGTCTTCATCAAAAAAACCACTCATTGCATTTTTTACAACATTGAGTAATTCGTCGTCTGGGTTTTCATTAAACATTTGCCATAAAATCTTATAGCTACTTACTAAATCTGCAAATGTTGCAATAGAATTTGGCAAAGCAACTTCTGGTAACTCACTTCTTTTAGATCTACTAATTAATATTGTTGGTAATACAGCATTATTTTTAGAAGATAAATATCCATTTAAAATTTGTTCAACTAATTCGGCTGCTGTTTGTGTTTCGTTTTGGGAATCTAAATATTTATTGTCTTGATGTATAAATTTACCAACAAGACCACGAAGAATAGCTAAATCTCCATCGTTAGAAATATATACAACATCACTAATAAGTTCTTTTAATGTATAGCCTTCAGCTTTTCCATATTCAGCCGATATTTTAGTATCAAGGCCCATTCCATTGTTTAAAGCCAAGCGACCTAGTGCTATTGCCATTAATGGTTTGTATACACTTGCTAAATATATTCTATCCATACCTAATGGTAAATTTTCATGTGCGGTTGGTTGTATATCGATATGAACTTGTGTACTAGAATCAGATATGTGGATTCCTACTTGCGGAGTACCAATAATTCGTCCCAAAGGTATAGTTTGAGGCATAATTTTGTTAACACTAGTTACAAAATTCTTAGCAATTTTTTCTACTTGTGGATTATTACTTGCCGTTTCGCACATAAATTTACATAATTACCCATGATTATAGCATATTGCAGCCTATGTTATATAGCCAGTATATTAATAAGCTTCGGAGATTCTTATACACTTACTACCCCATAAATCCTTGACATATTTTGTATAATTAAGTTTATGATATTTTAAACATTAAAAATGAAGAATATTTTTAAAATAATCCGATTAGCAAAACCAATGCACGGATTAATGTTAATAATTGCACTCGTAGTTGTTGTTGGTTCTGTTTTAGATATTGTTGCACCTTTGCTATCAGGAAAAATTTTAGATGAGGTAATTTTTCAGTCTAGTAAAGAAAATAAAGAAGTTAAAATGCTTGTAGTTTTATTATCTCTTTCAATATTCTCACAAATTGCATCTCTGCTTTCTCGTTCGATTGGGCAAAGGTTAGGAGATCACTTAGCAGGCAAAATAAGGCAATATTTAACAGAAGTTTTTTACCATAAAGCATTAAGCTTACCCCAATCATACTACGATTCAGAAGTATCTGGAAAAATTGTTAATCAACTAAATCGTGGAATACAATCTATCCAAGGGTTTATGAATACTTGGACTAACTATATAATCCCAACATTTTTACAAGCTGTTATAGTTGTTGGCATTTTAGCTTATTATAATATTTTACTGGCAATTTTAATGTTGCTGGTTTTTCCTGTTTATTTATATATTAGTTCAATATCGACACGAAGGTGGGGTAAAAAAGAAGAGAAAAAAAATAAAATTGAAGATAAAGTTAGAGGTAGAATTCAAGAAGTTATTTCTAATATTAAATTAGTTAAAGGCTTTACAAACGAAAAAAATGAATATGAATTAACTTCTAAGAATCTTACTGATATTAATAAAATTTATAGAAAACAGAGTAACGAATTTCATTTGTTCGATTTTTTAAGAGAGTTTAGTTTAAATCTGATTTTGTTTTCTACCTCTGTAATTATATTTTACAATGCACTAATTGGGGCAATAACTATTGGAACAGTTATTATTTTAATTCAACTTGTAGAAAGAGCAAGGGCGCCATTATTTGGTATGTCTTTTATGTTGGGTCAAATACAAATGGCAGAATCTGGATCTAAAGAGTTCTTTGAAGTATTAGATTTAGAATCGACTGAAGATTTTGAAAGTAAAGAGAAGGTAGAAAAAATTATTAAACCAACAATTGAATTTAAAAACGTATCTTTTAAATACGAAACATCTGAAAATGTAATGGATAATGTTTCGTTTAAAATTCATGAAGATGAAATGGTGGCTTTAGTAGGTCCAAGCGGTGCTGGAAAATCAACCATTGTGAATTTAATTTTAAAACTTTATGAACCTACAAGTGGTGAAATAATATTGAATAACCATAAATATAGTGGGTTGTCCCATAAATTTATTAGGGAAAATATTGCCCTAGTTTTTCAGGAGAATGAGTTGTTTTCTTCAACTATAAAGGAAAACGTTGCGTATGGAAATACAATTGATGAAGATAAAATTGTACAAGCTCTTAAAAAAGCTAATGCATGGGATTTTGTTTCCAAACTATCTAAAGGCATAAATACAGAAATAGGAGAAAGAGGGATAAGGCTATCGGGAGGACAAAGACAAAGAATTCAAATAGCTAGAGCAATATATAAAGATGCTCCGATATTAATATTAGACGAAGCAACATCGAGCTTAGATGCCAAATCAGAAAGTGAGGTAAGTGAAGCAATAGATAATCTAGTGAAAGGAAGAATGGTAATTGTAATTGCACATAGATTTTCGACTATACAAAACGCAAGTAAAGTAATTGTATTAAACAATAAAAAAATAGAAGCCATAGGAACTCCTCAGGAATTATCAACCAAAGGTGGTATTTATTCTGATCTTCTAAAATATCAAATTGAAGGAAACAAAAAGCTGCTAAAAAAATTTGAAATATATTAAGTAATAACTTTACATAAAATTTAAAGTATTTATAATCAGGTTATTATTTAATTATAAGGATTTTTATGAATACTTCAAAAAAACGAAATTTAATAGTAGGTGTAGTAGCAATAGTTTTACTTATAGTAATAGGTGTTTTAGCCTTTTTACTATTCAAGCCTAGTAATTCTGACGATCTTAATAATTCTAACAATGGAGAGGAATCAAATAGTAAAGATAACGATGGATCAAATAAAGCAGAAACTAACAAAGAATTTAAAACATTTGTAGATCTGCTTAAAAGTAATAAGAATATCAAATGTGAATGGACAGAAGAAACTGATGGTACAAATTTTAATGGTACTATTTATGTATCGAATGGGATGATGAGACAATCATTTAGCGACTCAGAAGACAATAATGGTGAGATTTTATTGAGTGGAAACTCCATGTATATTTGGGAAGAAGAAAGTGCTCAAGGTATAAAGATGAGTACAGAATCAGATGATGAATCTGCATTGGATGAACTAATTAACGATTACTCTGGTTTAGAGGATTTTGATTTAAGTTCTGATAATACAAGCATTAAATGTGACGACTGGAAAGCAGACAATTCACTATTTGAAGTACCAACTAATGTAGAGTTTATGGATTATGATTTATTGCAGCAACAGATAGAAGAAAATACAAAGAATCTTGAAGGACTAATGGATTAAGGATACAAATATAAATTTAATGTTTGAATTTGTAGAGACAGATACTCTCAGAAACTTTTGAGAAATTCTGTCTCTATTATTTTATGTTGATAATATTTTCTCATAAAATTTTGGTAGTAATTAGGTTATACAATGCAAGGTTTCATTAAGCTAATATAGATACAGGCAGGGAACCCAAAAATAAGAATGTTCAATTAAGTATGGTTATAATAAACTCTTTTTACTATTATTCTGATGAGTGGTTAAAATGTGAGTCAGGTGGGATTTGAACCCACGAC
>CAZRHM010000027.1:0-11111 GCA_964599845.1 uncultured Candidatus Saccharibacteria bacterium | reverse complement strand
ATTTCTTACTACACAGAACAGGGTAAAGTCACGAATGTAAACATGAATCAGGTACAAGGTGTTGTAATGGGAAGAATAAATGGGCTAATACCAAGAGAGTATTTGAGATTGTTTCCCGGTGCATATGCTTTTGTTTCAAATACTGGGAATGGGTTGCAGATGGAGTTTGATCATTTGGTTGGTGATGGCTGTTTGATAGGATCTATATTTCAACATATATTAGCTACTTCTAATACAACTGCCACATCGGAAACTATTTTTAATAATTCAAATAGGGTACCTAATCATATTCCACTGGAAGCTTTACTTTCAAAACAGAAAATCAGTACAGTCATGCAAGCAATTGGACAAACTACACAGAAAAAGATGTTAATTACCGCAATAAAAGCTCATGGTGCAGAGCCCGACGAGACTAGACGCATCATACCTGTGCCAATTGATGCAAAAGAAATAGCCAGCAATTATGATTTAGCAAAGCAAATTTTTGCAGATCGCACACAAGAAATGGTCGATACTGATCTAGGAATAATTGTTAGTAGGCTTGGGATAGGTAAACATACAACACGAAGATTAAAAGATGTCGGGTATACGGTTGCATCTCTTATGTATCATACATTAATTCCATTTGAAACATTAGTAGCCATATGGCCAACCGCTGTCACATTAAACTCAATTTACCCACAAAATGAAAACATTGCGGAAATTATTCAAAGAATTAATGTAGGAATTAATATGTTTCCGCGTAGCTGGGGCATAACTAATATTGTAAGACCTAAAATATACTTGCCCCAAGGAAAAACATTTACTGATTATTCTGCTTCTGGTGCAGCCACAAAAAGGATGGAGAGTTTAATTAATAGATTGATGATGAATCTGGAACAATAACTCAATGCTGCGGACAGGACTTGAACCTGCACAGGATTTAACTCCCACTACCACCTCAAGGTAGCGCGTATACCAATTCCGCCACCGCAGCAATCTATAAATTATAACTTATGAAAAATAATTAATTAAATATATGTAGAATTTAATTTGTCATTAGGTCTGTTAAATATAATTACGCAAGCCTGTATAACTGCTAAAATCTAAAAATATTCTAATTAAGAGATGTGATTAGACATTATTTCTTTTCAGGAATAACAATCCATAACAATGGATAAACCCATAAGCTTATACCAAGCCCAAAAATTGCAATAATAAAAAGTATTCTCACCATAACAGGATCCACATTGAAGTATTCAGCAATTCCACCACACACGCCTGCTATAATTTTCTCATCTTTAGACCTATAAAGTTTAGAACTCATATTAAAAATTTTGACTATATAATTATATGACGCAAAATGCTCGTAGACAAGTATGTTTTGAAGATTCCAGTGAATGTGAAGAATCAATTATTGTATGGCTTTCAGATAAAATAAATGAAGATCATTATCGAGAAATTAAAATGTTACACGAATTAGAAGCCTCTATACAAAAACATATGTCACTTAACGATACATACATGTACTTAAAAATAAATGGAGATGATATTTATATAGTTTCGGTTAGTTTTCCATTAAAGCAAATTGGAGGAGCAACTATACAAACCACAAGTAAAATTATAGAGCACACACACGATATGAAAATATTTATAGAGAACGACTCAACATTTTTGTACTTAACTGGTGATAAGAAAAAAATAATAACCAATATTGGTAGTCTAAGGGTCCATTTTTCTAAAGAGGGTGTCAGATTAAAGTAGCCAATATTTACATTTTGGTTTATAATTCGTATACTTTATGGGTATGTAAAAAGTGTCGATTCGACATACACATAAGCATTAAATTTATTGGAGTGGTAGCTCAATTGGTTAGAGCACTCGCCTGTCACGCGAGAGGTTGCGGGTTCGATTCCCGTCCATTCCGCCATTTACACTTCATCCACCAATATAGATAAGAAACTATGTAAATTTTTCTACTAGTGTTTGCGGGTTCTCTGCCAAATGCAGACAGGGATTCCCGTTTATCATAAATCTCTCACCATATCCGCAATTAGTATAGATATTATTTGAATAGTAATATTTCGAATATTAACGAAGTTTTGAATATTTATTTGGCAAAAAAACTTATAATTAACCTGAGCTAAGTCTCAAATTCAACATCACCTTTTTCTTTCATGCTATAAAACCATTTATTAGAAGTAAGTACATGATCAATAACATCTATTCCTAAAATTTTACTTGCTGCAATTAATCTTTTGGTAATTTCGATATCTGCAATGGATGGTTCTAATATTCCTGTTGGATGATTATGTGCAAATACTATATTAACAGCAGAATATCGAACTGCGGGCTCAAATACTTCTCGTGGATGAACTAAGCTTGTGTTTACTGTGCCTACAGAAATAATTTCGCGTTTAATTTCTTGATTTCGCGAATCTAAAAAAAATATCACAAAATGTTCTTTCTTTGATGAATTAATATCGTGCATTGATTTCCATACATCGTGAGGAGACATTATTAATTCGTGTTGTTTATTTAAAAATAGTCGTTTACCAAGTTCTATTGCTGCAACAATTTCCGATGCTTTTGCAGGTCCAAGACCATCCATTTTTTGTAATTCAGTTATGCTAATTTCTGGCAATTTAAAATGTGTTTTATCTAAAATACTAGCTGCTAACTCAATTGCATTTTTGCCTTTTTTGCCTGTTCTTAAAATAATTGCTAAAAGTTCTTTGTTTAAAAGTTTTTCAGGCCCGTATTTAATTAATTTTTCCCGAGGCTTTTCTATAATTGGAAGATCATTTATTGTTTTAGCTTTAAACATTACTTAGTAATTTACTAATTTAGTCTAGCACTAGTTTACTTAAATAGTAAATATTTTGTTAATCCCACTTGAAGATTTTTATTGCGATTGCATAAATTATAACTCCCCACACAAATAATCCAAGAATTTGTGGGACTGTGGTTTCTAAACCTGCTCCTTCAAAAGCAACTTTTCTTAATGCATCATTTAAAAATGTCATTGGAAGAATTTTCGCAATTGGTTGTAAAAATGAGGGAAATGCTTCGATTGGGAAAAATGCTCCTGATAATATGAATTGCGGTAATGTAATTAAATTTGCCGCAGGAGCAACTGATTCTTCATCTTTACCTAAAGATGAAACGAAGAATCCAAATCCTAAAAAAACGATCAGCCCAACCATAGATAATATAAGCATATTTACAAATGTTTCGAACCCATTCGCAAGGGTAAAGTTAAACAAAAAATATCCAGCTAATATTATTATTGCAGCTTGCATAATTGCAACTACTGACTTACTTATAATTTCTCCTGTAATAATCGATCCACGAGTTATTGGTGTTGCGAATAATCTTTTAATTACAAGTTCTTTTCTGAGAGAAATGAATGTAAATGCTAATCCATTTATTGCACTAGCTAAGATTGCAAATGCTAATTGACCAGGCAGAATAAAATCGATTTGGGTGTAACGTCTTCCTTCGACTTCTTCTTCTGAAATATTTACAATTTTGTTAAGATTTTGGCTGGTATTGTTATTTATCGAATCGGCTACAGAATCGACTATTATAGAAATTGTTGTAGATTCTTCAGGTGTTGCATTTGATTTTTCTAATAATAAATCAAATGAGCCGTCTTCATTGTGTTTAATTGTTAATGCTGCAGGTAATCTTCCTTTTTTTAACTCGTCGGTAATTTTTTCGTTCGATAAATCTTCTTTTAAATCTAAAACATCTACATTTTTTAATGCATCATATACGGGACCTGCTTTAATGGATTCTTCTTTAAAAGCAAGTTCAAAAGTTCTATCTCCTTGTCCTAGCAAACCAAATGCAATTATAAAAATAAATGGAAAAACAAAGCTGAAAAATAAGGCAGTTGGATTTCTAAATGTAGAAATTATACTGGCTTTGGCTAATGCTAATGTTGCATCTTTTTGGCTTATTTTTTTAAAACTATATTTATTCATATTATTCTCTAAGTTCTTTTCCAGTTAAATCTATAAATACATCTTCAAGGCTTGCTTCCAACCTTGGTTTTGGCTTTTTGAATCCTTTTTTAAGTAAATCTTTAATTAAATTATCTGGGGTATCTATTTTTAATATTCTTCCAGAATCCATTATTGCAATTCTGTCGCACAAATATTCTGCCTCGTCCATAAAGTGAGTTGTAATTATTATTGTTGTACCAGATTCTCTAACATTTTTTATTAATTCCCAAAGATTTCTTCTTGCTTGTGGATCTAACCCAGTAGATGGTTCATCTAAGAATATTACTTTTGGTTTATGTACAAGTGTTGTTGCAATAGAAAACCTTTGTTTTTGTCCTCCAGATAGTTCTTTAACTTGAGAATTTGCCTTATCTTTTAAAGATACTTTTTCTAATAGTTCGACTGGATTAATTTTATATCCATATAGTGCTGCAAATAAATTTAAGATTTCTGTTAGTTTTAAGCCTGGTTGAAAACCCGCAGATTGTAGCTGTACACCAATTAATGATTTAATTTTGTTTGGATCTTTATTAATTGAATATCCGCAAATTTCTACATCTCCTTCTGTTTCGTCTAATAGTGTTTCCATTATTTCTAGTGTTGTGGTTTTACCAGCTCCGTTTGGACCAAGTAAGCCAAAAATTTCTCCTTCAAACACTTCGAACGAAACTCCATTAACAGCAGCTAATTTGCCATATTTTTTTATTAAATTGTTTACTTTAATAATTGGTTCTTTTTTGCTCACGTATTTATATTATCATAATTTGCTAAAGGCTTTCTATTTAGGAATTTATTTTTTGATTTTTTTATGTTTATTAAAGTAAAATCTTTATATGAACAATTTAAATCAATACTTTTGCTGTAAGAACTGTTATTAACAGGGATTACCAAACGTGTGATTATTTTAATCCCTATAAAGGGATTTTTTGTTTTTATAACCAACTGTAAATTTTAAATATAATATATGATCTTTTTAATATTGTTTATACTAATTGTAATACCAATTATTGTGTTTTTAGTTAGTGTATTTAAGCTGAATAATTTTGGCTTACCTAGTTTAAGTTTGGAATCACTATTAAACAATGAGAAATTTAAAAAGGGCGGAAAAACAAACGTACTGTTTGTTTTTCCGCACCCCGACGACGAAGTAATGAGTAGTGGAGGTTTAATTTGCAAAATAAGTAAAAACAACAAATTTAAAACCTTTGTGGTATCGGCAACAAAAGGGGAAAAAGGAAACGAACTGTTAAAAATTCCAGAAAAAGAACTTGTCAAAGTCCGAGAAAATGAATTTAAAAGTGCGTTAAAAATACTAGGTGTAAAAAATTATGAGTTATGGGATTTTGCAGATGGAGAATTAAATAACCAAATGCAAAAATTATCAGTGGAGATTAAAACATTTATTGAAAACAATAAAATCGATTGGGTTATAACTTACGAAAAAGGTGGATTATATGGGCATAAAGACCATATAACTCTTTCTAAAGCGGTAAAAGAATTATATGTACAGCAAAAAAACTTTAAAGTTCTTTACGCTGCTTTTCCAACTGCTGTAATAAATCGAATTAAAGGTAAAAATTTTGAAATTGAACTAGAAAATTCAGTCGAACACGAAAAACCAGCACTTAAAGTTAATATTTTAATGCAATTATATAAAAAGTATTCATCGGCAAAAGTTTATAAGTCTCAAAAGTTATCGCATAAATTACCATTATGGTTTAAGATTATACAGATGCCATTTGAATACTATACAGAAGAGAAGGGAGAATAAAATTTCAAATTCTTATTTATAAATATTAATTATTACTATAATAAATTGTTAAAGATATTTAATACACTAACAAATAAATTAGAAACATTTGAACCTAGAGATCCAAATAAAGTTGGAATGTACACATGTGGACCAACTGTTTATAGCTACGTAACAATTGGAAATTGGCGAACCTATACACTTGCAGATATTGTTAGTAGAACTTTAAAATTTTTAGAATATAACGTAACACACGTTATGAACATTACTGATGTTGGGCATTTAACAGGAGATAACGAAGGTGATAGTAGTACAGGAGAAGATAGAATGGAAAAAGCCGAAAAAAAAGAAGGTAAAACTGCCTGGGAAATTGCAGAATTCTATAGTGAAGACTTTATAAAAGGTCTAAAAAAATTAAATATAATAAGACCTAATGTTTTGCCAAAAGCTACGCAACACATAGAAGAGCAAGTAAAACTAATAGAACAAATAGAAAAGAAAGGATATACATACAAAACGAGTGATGGAATATATTTTGACACAGTAAAATATGAAGACGATGGAAATACGTACGGAGAGCTATCTAACCTAGACCAAATTAAAGAAGGAGCACGAGTAGCAATAAACCCGGAAAAAAAGGATGCAAGAGACTTTGCACTTTGGAAATTTTCTCCAAAAAATAAAAAAAGACATATGGAATGGAACAGCCCGTGGGGCGTAGGGTTCCCAGGCTGGCATATTGAATGTTCTGCAATGAGTACTAAATATTTAGGAGATCAGTTTGACATACATCTTGGAGGAGAAGATTTACGATCAACACATCATCCCTGCGAAATTGCACAAACCGAAGCAGCCACTAATAAAAAACCATTTGTAAAATACTGGATTCACGGGGCATTTTTACAAATAGATGGTGGAAGAATGGGGAAAAGTTTAGGAAACGCGTATACATTACAAGATATAGTAGAAAAAGGATACGAAGCATTGGATTTAAGATATTTTTACCTAACTGGTCATTATAAAAAAAAGTTAAATTTTACTTGGGAATCACTTGAAGCTGCAAAAACAGCAAGAGAAAAACTTGTTAACAGATTAAGAGAAATAAAAAACAATCTTTCAGAACAACAAAATAATGATTTTGATGTGGAATTCATAAATAAATTTACAGAAGCAATTGAAGATGATTTTAATATGCCTAACGCATTGGCTCTTATTTGGGAAGTACTGAAGTCGAATATGAGTGAGAATAAAAAACTAGTAACTATACTTAAATTCGATACTGTTTTAGGCCTAAATTTAGAAAATGAAACTTTTAAAACTGATCCACATACTATAGATTCAAATTCAGACTTATCTTACCTAGATGAATATGTAAAAAGTCTTGTAGAGCAGAGAAGCCTAGCCCGGAAAAACAAAGACTATAAAAAAGCAGATCAAATTAGAGATAAGTTAAGAGAACAATATGGTTTTGAAATAAGAGACTAGAGTTTAGTAATTAACTTGTAGTCATACTTTGTATCATCATTACATCAAAGTTATACAAGCTAATGGTACCGGTTTATAAAACGATACATCTAAAATAGCATACTACTATAACTTATAGCTTTAAAATTAATAAATTGTTATTATTGTAAAGAATAATTAATTTATGTCAGAGCAAGCACCAAGCCAAGAACAGCAACAACAAATTGCAGAGATGCAAGCCACATTCGAAAGAATTCAACCAGTAATGGAAGGATTGCAAGAGGCAATGCAATCTCAGAATCCTGAAAGGATAAAACAGGCTTTAGAAAATTTAAAGAAATTGGTTGATGATTTAAAAGCAATTGCAGCAAACGAAAACCTACCGCCAGAAGCTAGACAGCAAGCAGCACAAGTTGCAATGCAGTTAGAACAACAGCTAATGCAAGCTCAAGGCTCTTTAGAAGGATAATAAAAATGAAAAATAACTTAGAAAAATCTACAATTCTTTTAGGAAACCTATTAAACGAAAAAATTGATGGTTTTACCAAGCTGGATATAATGATCCAAATAAAAAAGAACCTCGAGATTCTAAAGGCACAAAATAAAGATATTTCGAATGATTTAGTCAAATGAGAAGAGTTACTAGACTCTAAGCTTGCTAAATTTGCAGACCCAACATTTATTGAATCTATTAAAAATACACTAAATCAAGTCATGAAAGAAATCACATTATTCTTAAAATAAATTATATTTTTTGTTTAGCGCAAACATACGTACCAGTCTTTATGGATGAATATTCAAAGCCACTAGGTAATAATTTGATAAAAGATTACCCATTAACTGAAAATGATAAAGCACCCTCACCCAAACTATAGACTATGCTAATGATGCAGGTAAAAATGAATCTACAGAAAGTACAAATCAGACTGAAAAATTACATTAAATGACAATAAAAGAGTATTTAAAACTGATATTAGACGTAATGTTAAATACTATTGGAATAGATATTCTTATAGAATCAGAATCAGGTACGGATATGGAAACTATAATTGATGGTTTGCCAAAAGATTTTACAACTTATTTTTTTTGCATATAAATTTTATGCAAAAATGTATTATGATGCTACCCCTAACTATAATGTAAAAGATTTAATTACAAGTATTTATGGTGAGGACATGCCAATTAATGTAAAGATTATTAATATTCTAGACAAAGCTACACAAAAATCACACCAGTCGAAAATTAACACACATTTTATTGCCAAAATCCCAGCTAATTAAATTTCTAGTTTTGTATAAATATTATATAAAAAGTATAAATTGTTGTATATTATAGAGTCTACTGATAAAATCGCCACATGACACAATCTGCACATAATACAAATGGGCTAGGGATGGGGGATATATTTATTGAGGAATCAGAAGCTAATACCTTGAATGCTGCATTGGCCGCATTTAGTGGTCTAGATTTACAGAGTTTTGACGAAAATACACTCATGAAATATGCTGAGATTCTAACTAGGGTGGTAATGCATACCGCAACAGGCTATCTTCAAAATAGTGAGGGATTAAGTTATGAGAAACTTCTGAATGATATATTGCCTAATGATTTCCCAAGGTATTTTTCAGCATATGTTAGTTGTCGTAATGTAGTATTATCAGGTTTTCCTGTGCTGCCTAATGAAGGATCAAATGCGCAGATTATAAAATTTTTATTAATGCCAAATACAGATGATATCTTTATAAACCTAGTAAATCGAATGGAAGAGGTTTATATGTACTGGCTTTCTATACAAACTAAACATTAGCTTTAACAAACTCCATTAATTCAATATCTTCAAACCATCTTCCCATAACTTGTATTCCAACGGGTAGGCCTTCATTATCTTTTCCCGTAGGTATGCTTATTGAAGGTATTCCAGCTAGGTTAGCTGTAACATTATAAATATCCAGTAAATAATTCTTTAATGGATCATTAATGTTTTCTCCAAGCTTTGGGATTTTTGTAGGTAATGTAGGAGCTAAAATATAATCAAATTCTTTAAATAATTCTTTAAATTCTTTTTTTAATTTGTTTCGGACTTGATTTGCTTTTTTGTAATATTGATCAGAATATCCGGCACTTAATACAAATGTACCAATCATTATTCTTCTTTTTACTTCATCTTCTAAATACTTTGTTCTACTTTCGATAAGATTTTGTTCGTAGTCATCGCTTACTTTTTTACCATAACGTACACCATCGTATCTGGCCCGGTTAGAAGAAATCTCTGCAGGTACTAATATATAGTATGCTGCTAGCCCATATTTTATAGAAGGAAGCGATACTTCTTTTACTTCGGCATATTTTTTTATGTCTTCTATTTTTTTTTGTAAAACTTCTTTTATATCAGAATCTAAACCTGCATCAAAAAATTCTTTAGGAAGAGCGACTTTATACTTTTTATTTTTGCCATTTTTAAAAGGCTTTTTTATATTTTCAATTTCCTCTTCTGTAAGTGTGGTCGGATCGTTTTTATCCTTTCCTTCAATTATTTTTTCTAAATATATAGTGTCAAAAATATTTCTTGTAAAAAAGCCTGGTGTATCGAATGAAGACCCCATTGTACCAATTCCAAATCGCGAGTTTTTACCATAGGTAGGTTTATAACCATATAATCCACAAACCGATGCAGGTAACCTAACAGAACCTCCAGTATCAGTTCCCAAGCTAAAAAAACCAACGCCGCTAGCTAAACTTGCGGCTGAACCTGAACTTGAGCCCCCTGGAGATCTTGTTAAATCAAATGGATTTTTTGTTGGACCATATCCAGAATTTTCACCAGTACTACCAAAACCCCATGGATCATTATTACATTTTCCAATTAGTATTGCCCCTTGGTTTAATACTTTTTGTACCACAGTAGAAGTGTAAGGTGCGACAAAATCTTCCATTAATTTAGAACCAAAAGTTGTTTTAGTATCTTTAACTAAGTATAAATCTTTAACTGTAAATGGAATTCCTAATAATTTAAGATTTTCAATTTCTGAAGAATTATTCTTTACTTCTTCACGGATTCTTGTTGCAACTTCTATTGGATTATATTGATCTGTATTTGTATCACCATCGAAGATGGTTATAAATGCGTTTGTATTTAGCTGAGACTCTTTGGCTGCTTTAATATGAGTTTTTACAAGCTCAACTACATCAATTTCTCCATTTTTTATTTGTTCGACCGTTTCCTCTATTGTTTTCATAATTTCTTAAATTTTTAGTAAGATCTTTGAAATTATACCGAACAATCACTAAACGAGAAAGAAAAAGATCTAAGTACAAGGTCAGCTTTTTAGACGCACATCCAAATTATTCTATACCTAATATTGGATCAAGTATATTTTTTCTTTCTTTACATTCTGAGCTCTGTTGGTTTTGTACATAGCAGTTAAAGTGTATAAATACTCCGCCAATTAATGTTACTATAAAAACTATCAACAATGCACATCCAATAAGCCCGGGAGAATTACCTTTACTAGCTGCTTTTTCACCGTCAAGCTGTGTACCTATGGCACCATGTGATTTATTTGAGTTACGTGAATTTTGAATATCTTGAATATATCTATCTACTAATGGGGTCTCAGCTTCTCTCACTTTGTGAGCTACTTGCGGTGCATCACTTTCTATCTTATTTTTGTAATTTTCATTTGCTTTGCCTTCAGCCTTATCTTTCCATGCACCAAAACCCTCTGCAAGACTTTTGCTAATACTTTTAGGTTTTAACTTATTATTATTTGGTAAATTTTCCTCTAAACTTGTTAATCCTTCTGTGGATTTTAAAATATTCTTTTCAAAATCATTTTTGTTCTTACTATACGAACTTTCGAAATTGTTAGGCATAAATGCAGTATCAGCAGCTTCAAAATCATCGCGTA
>CAZRHM010000026.1:0-11321 GCA_964599845.1 uncultured Candidatus Saccharibacteria bacterium | reverse complement strand
AAACTGCAAGATTTTGCTAAGTTAATAAGAAGATTTGTGCAAAAAGCAGAACAACTGACCTTAGTTGACTTAATAAACTATATTCTAGACCAAAGTGGATACTTAAAAATGTTAGATGATGGAACAAGTGAAAGTGAAGGCAGGGTAGAAAACTTAAAAGAATTAATAACAGTTGCATCCAGGTTTGAAACGATGGAACCAAAACTGGCATTAGAAACATTTTTAGACGAAGTTTCATTATTAGAAGGATTCGACGAAGAGGACCCAGAAATGGGTAAAGTAACTTTAATGACAATACATTCTGCGAAGGGCTTAGAGTTTAAATATGTATACGTTGTTGGAGTTGAGGAAGGGATTTTTCCTCATACAAACTCAATGTTCGATAAAGATGAGTTAGAAGAGGAACGAAGACTTGCATATGTGGCAATAACAAGAGCTAAAGAAAAACTTCACCTAACACATGCTACCAATCGAAAATTCTTTGGAAATTTACAATCTAACAAAATATCAAGATTCTTGGAAGATATAGACCCTAGCCTAATACAAAAAGAAGGAGGCGCATACATTTTAAATTCAGAGTCTCAGTTTGATGATGAGACAGAATATATTCCTAACCAGTTAAACTTACGAGTAGGTGATAAGGTTAAGCATGAATATTTTGGTGTTGGGATAGTAAAAATGATAGACGATGATGTAATTGATATAGATTTTGGGACTACTCATGGAGTCAAAGAACTAATGCTTGAGTATGCAAGGTTAGAAAAGTTGTAAAATTGTTAAATGTAAAAAATTTCAACGTTGAAAGATTCAAACATATGGGCAAAACATGTTTGCGTTGGGCAGGCAAGAAACTTTATCGTTTGCAACCGAGCAAATTCTATATTCTCACTTTGCAAAATCTTTTAGTTTCTTAGTAAACTAATTTATGAAAGTACGAAAAGCAACCAACTCTGACGTAAAAATTCTTCAAAATCTTAATTTAGATTTATTTAAATTCGAAAGGCAATTTGGAAAAACATATTCTTTAAAATGGAGTATTTCAGAATTAGGGCAAAAATATTTTGAAAATTTAATAAATAAAGAAAACGGAATAGTTTTTGTAGCAGTAGAGAAGTCTGAAATAATTGGATACATTGCAGGTTACAACTTTACAAATTCTTGCAGAATCGACAAGCATATGGCGGAAGTAGAAAATATGTATATTAAACCTGAGTTCAGAGGAAAGGGTATAGGTACAAAGTTAGTTGAAGAATTTGAAAATGAAGCAAAAGCTCGAGGTGTAAAGTTGTTGAAAGTCGGGAGCTTAGTCCCTAACTGTGATGCGGTAGACTTTTATAAATCAAAAGGGTTTGAAGAACATGAAGTTATTTTAGAAAAGAATTTATAGCATGGCAAAAGATCCACATGCAATTTTAGGCATATCCAAAAACGCAACACATAGTGAAATTAAAGCCGCATACAGAAAATTAGCTTTTAAATTTCACCCTGATGTAAATAAATCTCCAGATGCTACAGAACAAATGCAAGAAATTAATGAAGCATATACTGCAGCAAATAATATGGCTGATCAATCTGTATTTAAAGAAGAACCAGAAAGAGCACGCCAAACACCTGCCAGCAAATCTACGCAAACAACTGGCAATAGTGCAAGTAGCTCGCAAGAAGGTAGTGCAACAGAAAGTAGATCTGACTCAGGTAATAATAGGGGCGAATACCGTCCACCAAAGCAATCATTCTACCAGGCACAAAAAATGTACAACCCCTTCGATTTTGTTAAACCAAGAAAGCAAATAAAGCCCACTGATCCAATAAGTATTATTGAGCTTTATAGAAGCAGGTTTAATAATCTTAACTCATCAAATGCACAAGAATTGGTAGATATGCTAATGACTGCGAGTTCTTGGATAAAAGAAATGGCTAGCTTGAATACTGAATCAAACACCCTAAAGCATTTTGTAGAAGCTATAAACGAACGCATAAAATCAGAATATGCTAAATCTCCAGAACTATTTGTAGAATACTTAAAAACAGTATCAGAAATAAATCGAGAAACTACTGAATTGAATGGGGAAATAAATAATGAAACCGAAATACAACAACCGACTGTAAATCAAAGACATAATATTGTAAACATTTCGGACTATTTCAATAATAGCAGTATAGATTCACGTGCTGATGAAACTAGGGCAGCATAATGTTAAAATTCTTACATGAAATTTCATATTATTACAGCTTTTCCCGAAGCATTTTCTTATTTAAATCAAAGCATACCTAAACGTGCTGTTGAAAAAGGTATAGCTTCGATTGTACTTCACGACTTACGAAAATATGGGCAGGGTAAACATAAACAAATAGACGATAGGCCATTTGGTGGTGGCGCTGGAATGGTTTTGCAAGTTGAACCTTTATACAAATGTCTAAAAGATATAGGTGTATTGAAGACCACCTTATCTCAAAAAGAAGGTGAGAAAACGAGAATTATCCTAACTTCTCCCAGGGGAAAAACATGGAACCAACAGACTGCAGAATCATATAAAGAAAAATATGATCGGCTAGTAATAATTTGTGGGCACTATGAAGGGGTCGATGAGCGGGTTATGAATTTGGTACATGAAGAAGTTTCTATTGGTAATTTTATACTTTCAGGAGGTGAATTAGCATCAATGATAATTGCAGACAGTATTATTCGTCTGTTACCAGGGGTTGTGGGTAATACCGAGTCGATCGTGCGTGAAACATCATTTAGTGATGACACAAAGAAGGCAGAGCATCCACACTATACGAGACCAGGAGTCTTTAAAACTGATGAAGGTGATGTTTGGGAAGTTCCTAAAATTTTACTTTCAGGTGATCATGCAAAAATAGAGGAATGGAAGCACCAAAACAGTAACAAGGTTAACCTCTGAACTCTTCGGGTTAATAATACTAAATCATCCATCACGAAGTTATCCATTATTTGTATTGCAGCCTGTTAATGCAATGAGGGTAGTGCACACAATTCAAAAAGTATCCAATAAAGCTGTAAAATGTTACGCAAATTTAAACGACACAATTTGCGTAACATTTTGCAACTTATGTGGTAGATTAAATACAAATACAAATGTAGATATTAATAAAAGAATGATAAAATTAAATATGATTAGTGATGAAGTTTTACAAAGGTTTAGCAACGACGACAGGGAAACTTCCCAAAGAAATGCAGAGCATATAAAGCTTGTAGTTAATGAAGAGCCTCTTCAGGGTCGCCGGTTTAGTTATGAAGGTACAGACTTTTGCATTATAGTTGAGGGGAATGAGTTATCAATTCCGCAAGAAATTATTTATTTAATAACTAAAGAACACCAAAATATGTTAAAGAGGTAGGTATACTAGATAATTGTAAGCAAATAGCACAGCATGCATGGCTAAATTGGAGTAGATATTCATTAATAAACGGTAAGGCTATACACTTCAAATAGTGATACAAGATTAATTCATTGGTAAAATCATGCAGTTAACTTGATTTATGTTAAGAGTAGTAATAGTTATTTAGCTGTGGATTTAACAGCATCAAAGAATATAGATGCTAATCAAGGTAATTTAGATATATTTTGTATACAAGCAAGTTCTATTGAAAGAATATTCGAATTACTACATAAAACATACGGTGGTGAATGGAATTTAGTAGTTCCTTCCTGGGAAGAAAGAATAATGTTATTTATGAAAAAAGTTAGGGATTTAGTTTAAGTTGTCCCTATGCAGGCATATTTTTTTTATATACTTATAGCTTCTTATATTCTTTGGTTGTTATTTGAGAGTTCCTCAAATGCCAATCAGCTGATTTAATCTGTTTTACGTAATGGTTAAAACTTAACAGTTTTGCATTATTATTAACTTTGTAAATAAATTGTATTCCTTGCAAATGATCAAATTCATGTTGAATAACACGCCCTAAAATCACATCTGCTTTGAACTCAAACCATTCACCATGTTCATTCTGTGCTTTAACTTTTACCCATTTGGGCCTGTATACTGGACCAAAAATTGAAGCATTAGGCATACAGCCACATCCTTCGTAAATTAAGACTTCTTCCTTTGAGGTTTGTGTAATTTCAGGATTAATATATATCCTTAATTCGTCTGATTGAGCGGCTGTTCTATTTGCAGTTTCTCTAGGTTCGGTTATAAATACTTTATAGTTTTTGCCTATTTGAGGAGCAGCAATACCTATTAGTTGCTTATGACGCATTGTATCAATTAGATCTGAAATGAGTTTGGATAGTTTTAGATCCGAAAAATCCTTTACCTCTCTATTTTTAGCAATTAATTTTTTATCCCCTATTTCTAAAGTTTGTTTAATGGCCATTAGAGATTATATTATAAATAACAAGACGATATGCGTTCTCTTATAAATGGGTTGTAATTAATATTTGGACCAACTTTTTGCTGATTTTGTATAACACCGCCTAAGCCACCAGGACCTAACGGATGCTCCCACCAGTTAAAAAGTACATCTACAATATAATTAGTTTCTGTGGTAACAGTATATTTTGATGAATCACGTGTTTTGTTACTTTCAATACATGTGTTATTTACTTGGAGTTGTTCCAAATTATGTATTGCTCCTGATTCATCTGCTTCATTGGACCGTATTGAAGCATTTCTAACAATTACTGTACTTAATATATTGTTAAAAATAGCTCCACCTTGAGAACCCTGCAGTAGCGCTACGTTGTTAAATATAACCGTATTGTCTATTTCTGATCTATTCCACTGATTCATAATTGCACCTCCATTGTGATTTGCACCGTTGCTTTCAAATCGAGAATCCTTAAGCTGTAAATAACCTCTATTGGTTATTGCTCCTCCATTGTTAGAGGCAAAATTATTAATAAATGTTGAGTTTGTGACTCTGTAATTCCCATCACCACCTGTATGTATTGCGCCTCCGTCTGAATCATTTAAAGCATTGTTTGAAATAAAGTGAGAATCAATTATGTCGGCAATTGAGTACGGATATCCATCAATGGCCCCACCATTATGGTCAGATTTGTTATTTAGAAACTTAACATTTTTTGCTAAAAAATACTTACCATTATAAATGACACCTCCACCATAATCTCCAGTTGCCCAACCATTTTCAAATGTAAGATCATAAAATTCAATCTGAGTTTCGAGAATATCAGTAGTAAAGAACCTAAACTTAGGGGCATTATTTGCTCGTATGATCCTAGCATTTCTACCTTGAATTACTTTAGTGCCAATAAGTTTTGGAAGTCCATTAGCTCCTGCGTAATCTACATTATCAACAGAATTTATTATATATGTACTTTTCGGAGCTAAGCAAATTACATTATAATCAGATTCCCTTAAAGCTTTTTTTAAGTCATTAGTGTCAGATGGTTTAACAATATAATCACAATTATTAACACGTGTAAATTTAATCAACTGGCTTGCTTTTTTATTTTGATCATCAGATACGGTAACCCTTAATTCTTGGCTTCCTAGCCAGTTACCTGCTGCCTGAACTCGCAATATGTTCTTATTGATTAACGATGCCTTTAATTGATTGTTCTTGTGGACTTTCCATTGGTGAGAGTCAAAATTGTCAGGATCAACTAAATAGGCTGCTAAATTTATATCCTGAAAGTCTTCACCAACATTAGCAGTTTGCTCTGGAACGGGATTAATTTTTGGAGCCGAATTGTAATATTTTGTTAATTTAGGAGTAAGTATAAAGAATGCATTTTTAGTAAACTCTTTGTATTCAAATTTTATATCGTAAATATCGTTATAAAATCTTCGCTTAATTTTTTGAATTTTGTTAACTTTACCTTTGTCAAAAATTAGTTCACCATTAATCCAAAATTTTAAAGCTTCGTCGTACTCAAGCTTCAAAGTATAATCTGCGTTTCTAAACAATATTTTCCCACTAAAGCGAGCAGAGAAGTTATCGTTATTTACTAGCTTATGTGGATTTTTCTTTCCCCAATTGTTTTTAATATCGTTAGTACAATGTGATAATACTACATTCGAAAAATTAACATTGTTGAAATACTCAGCCTTATACAAGTTTTCTGGGCATGAGTCAGTATACACATTACCATCGAAGTTAAACTCCGCAGCAGTCTCTATCCCACCTGGTTGCTGACCATTATTTTTCATTCTTTGTATTGCTTCTGAATTAATTTTTTTATGAAGCGAGATATGCGCATGACACGTTTGTTGGTCTAGTAGCCCTGTATTGCTAACTTTACCAATGTAGCTACCAGCTGTTACGGTATCACCTACTTTTAAATTCTTAGTAGAGTTTTTCTTTAAATGTGCAATTCTTAATGCAAATTTTTCGTTTGGTGAAAGTATTATTACATTTTGGCCATAATTAGGATTCCATTTAGGATTACCATTTTCGTCTATGCTTAAGTACTTAGCATTAAATCCTAAGTATATAATCTTTCCTAATATAGGTGAGTTAATCTTCTCATTGCAGTCATCATTTTGATTTCCCATATTCCAATCCTGCGCATATAAATCTGATCCCTCGTGAAGATAGCTCCCAGGCACTGTGTGCCATTCCTTGTTTTTTTTAGGTTCTTCAAATGGCCAGAAAAGCGAGGAAACATCATTCTCACTTAAGTTATAGTCTTTAGATTGCTGAGCATAGGCTTTTTGATTAAGTGAAATCGTAAAAAATAAGAAGATGAATAAACCTACGAAAATTAATTTTTTCATATTATGAAGTTTTATAAAAAATTCTAGCATAAATATTTTTAGTATAATATGTTGGTATGGTATTAGAAATAAAAATTAACACATTCAAAAAAATACTGGTATTAACCGCCTTTACTCTAATTTTACTTGTTTTATTAATCTCATTTATGAATAAAAACTCTAATGCAACAATTAATGATAATCAAACTATTTCTATGGGTGCAGTATCTTTAAATGTAAAAAATCTAGAATTAGTAAAATCGTTTTACAATGAGCTTGTTGGGTTAGAAGTAATTAAAGAAGATGGAGAGTTTGTAGAACTAGGAAAACAAAAAAAATCTGTAATTAAATTATATAAAGATGAAGATTTTAATGAGGCCAAAAGTACTGATGCTGGACTTTATCATTCAGCTATAGTTTTTTCTACAAGAACTGAACTTGCAAAAACTATCGAAAAAATACTATCAAACAGACCCGATTTATATCAAGGTAGCTCCGATCATTTAGTATCTGAAGCTTTTTACTTTGCAGATCCAGAAGGCAATGGTGTAGAGTTATATTTTGATAAACCGAGGGCTGATTGGCAATTCGATCAAAATGGCAAACCTATTATGGGAGGGACATACATAAATGAATCTACATATATTAGAAGGTATAAAAATGAATATGTTAATAAATCTAAAGTTAATATGGGGCATGTTCATTTAAAGGTTGGAAATATTGCAACTGCTAAAAAATTCTACGAAGAAATATTATATTTTGATGTAATTATGGAAAGTAGCCAAGCATTATTTGTCTCGAGAGATAACTACCATCATCATATTGGTATGAATACGTGGGAGAGTTTGGGAGCAAGTACAAGGGAACCAAAAAAATATGGTTTAAAAAGTTTTGAAATACTTTTTCACAACAAAGATGAATTTAGCAGAGTAGTAGAAAGTATTAATAAAAGTGGTGCTGAGTATAAAGAGGTTGAAGGCGGCATTGACGTAAAAGATCCATGGGGTAATTTGGTGGTGTTGGTTAGTAAGTAATTATTTATTACCTTCCCATTCGTTGAAAAATTGCTTTAAATATATTTCCATAAATTTATGCCTTTCTTTCGCAACTGACTTACCTGCCCGTGTGTTCATTAAGTCTTTTAATTGCAATAATTTTTCGTAAAAATGATTTATTTGAGTACCTTTGTGAGCTTTGTATTGTTCTTTAGTCATATTAAGTTTAGGTTTGATTTCAGGGTTATAAATTTCGTGACCTTTATGACCCCCATATGCAAAACATCGAGCAATACCTATTGCTCCTATGCCGTCGAGCCTATCAGCATCTTGTACAATCTGTCCTTCTACTGACTTAATTTTTGTGCCTGTACCACCTTTAAACGATATGTTATCTACTATATACACAACTTTTCCTATTACTTGCTCATCAACTTTTAAGTTTTTCAACCATTTTTCAGTTGTCTTCCCTCCAATTTTTTCATCACCATCATGAAATTTATAATCAGCTATATCGTGCAGTAGAGCAGAAAGTTCAACGACAAATAGATCTGCATTCTCATCTTTTGCAATTCTTTTTGCAAGTTTCCAAACTCTATAAATATGCCACCAATCATGTCCAGACCCTTCTCCTTCTAACTTTTCTTTTACCATTTTGGCAGTATCTTTTATTATTTGAAGCTTATCCATACTAAATGTACTCTGATAGAGTTTAACACGTTAATTTTTATAAAAAAAAGCTTTGTTTATCAATTTTCTGATGGAATATATCTTAGAGGATATAAAAGCAATTCTATATTCCAATTAGTTTCTACACCTTGCGATACAATTGCTATTAAATAAGTTAAGCCTGTCGAAAGCATAATTTCTTTAGTTTCTCCTAATAACAAATAAGTGCCGTATCTTTCATCTGGCAATTCTAGTTCTGTGATAATAGGAGAAGGGTTATTATAACCAAGTGTATGAGTTATAAAGTCTAGAATATCAACACGTTCAGCCGCAGTAAACTGAGAGGCTACCTCTAAAAATCTAGGTGCTTCATTATTAAATTGCTCGATAACTATTTCATTAGTTACTAAAGTCACTTGTGAGATTATTGGAAGACTTTCCATTTGATTTACCATACTGGTGTGTCCAGTACGTTGCCTTGGGTTTTGTTGGTTAAGAAGATTCTTAGAAACACCAATCGCAGTTAATAATTCATTCCTACTATCATTGACTTGCCCTAATAAAGGAAGAATATGTTGATCTTCTATAGCCATATTTTTTTTGTAATTGCCGGGATTATACCACAACAATTTTTAGGGTATGAAGATTAACTGCTCCTACTTGTACCCCTTCGCTTGTAGGTTAAAGCTTTCGGCATATTTGCCGTTTATTTTCATTAATTCTTCGTGTGTTCCACTTTCAATTAATTTTCCACCTGAAATAACAAAAATCTTATTTGCTAATCTTACTGTAGAGAATCTATGCGAAACAATAATAACTGTTTTTTGCTCGGAGAATTTAAACAAGCGCTCAAAAATATCTGCTTCGCCTTTTGCGTCGATTGCACTTGTTGGTTCATCTAATATGAGTAGAGGGGCATCTCGAAAAAATGCTCTCGCTAAAGCTATTCTTTGCCATTGACCACCTGATGGTGTAATACCATCATCGAATGATCTATCCAGTAACTGATCCATTTTATATTTGTATTGGTCAATAAAGTCTTTTGCATCTGCTTTATAAATTGCTTCCTCTAAATCAGATTCTTTTCCTTCTTTATTAACATTTCCAATTTCGATATTATTTTTTACTGAAAGCTGGCCGTATGTTACAAAATCCTGAAACAGTATACCTATCAATTTATATAATGAGTCTAAAGTATAATCTTTAATATCAATACCATTAATTAAAATTTGTCCCTTTGTAACATCGTAAAATCTACAAATTAGCTTAATAATTGTGGATTTTCCTGCACCGTTAACTCCAACAAAAGCAATTTTTTCACCTGCTTCAATTATTAAATTTAAATCTTCAAAAATATATTTTTTTGTCCCTGGATATTTGAAATAAACATTTTTGAACTCAATCGATGGTGCAACAATATCGGCTTCAACAGATCCACTTTTTAATGAATTTTCTAAATCTATGAATGTGAAGTAATCTTTTAAATAAAGAGAATCTTCGTAAAGTCTAGAGAATCGTCCTACTACATCTTGTAATGAGCTGCTTAAACTAAATGCTGCACCTGTATAAAAGGTTAAAAGACCAATAGTTATATTTCCATTGAGAACTTGAAAAACTGAAAATATCCAAAACGACATTATTCCAACTGTAGAAATGTTTCCTAATACTGATTCATAAATAACTCGTCTCAAAGCTTTTCCTCTTTCTGTTGTTGTGAATGAGAAGTAAATAGATTCAACAATTTTAATTAAATAATCCCTTGAACCCATAACTCGCATTTCTTTTACATTATTTTCACCCCTTAGATTATAAAGAGTCCACCAATATTTTTTTCTACTTGTAGAATTTGCATCCCAAATCCCCCAAACTTCTTTCCCTAAAAATATGTTTCCAACAAATTGAGGAATGCTTGTTATGAGTATTAATATAAATAAGAGGGGTGAGAATGTGACAACAACAATTAAGCTTGTAATAAATCCAAATAATGCAAAAAATATCCAAATTAAATTATGTGCAGATTCTCTAACTCTCCAATCGGAAGCATCTTTTGCCTTTTCAATAATATTACTTTTTCTTTCATCTTCGTAAAATGAAATATCGAGTACAGATGCTTTCTTATAGAAATTGAAGGTGAAGTAGTACTCAAAATTATAGTAATTTAATTTATTAAAATATTCAGAAATAGCCCATCCTATTTTTTCAAGTACTCTTAATAAAACGGAAATAACAATCAAAATTACCAATGTTGTTATAACTCTATTTTCTGTATTCATTCCTATTAGCAATATTAGTTCGTCAATAGCTTTTGCATTAAAAAATTGTAGTAGTGTGGGTAGTATAGCTAAAAAAGTAAGGACAAATAGCCATGCAATATAAACTTTAGGACTAGCCTTTCGAGATTCACTTATAAGTCTTTTTATAATAATAAGTGTTGATTTTGTTGCTTTTATAAATTTGTTCACCTCAATATGCTCTAAGACATTGATTATACAGTATCTTTGAAGCTTTTTCATTATAAGATTCTATTTAGAGAAACTATAAACATATGAGTCTATTTTGGGGTTGTAGGTATACATGATTCGTTACAGTATTGGATCATGATAGTACATATAAACCAGAGAGATTATCTGTAGTAAATAAGTAGCATTAATTACTTTGTAAAGATTTATCTTTTTTCAATCGAACTAACAGGACAGAACGCCAACCAAATAATAGTTGAACTCAAATCCTTAATAAATATACTAAATACTACTCCTACTGAACAAGAAGAACTTGTATACACAAGTACCAATTACTTTGAATAACATTAAATAAGATAGCAGTTAGGACTTAAACTATTATTGATACATGAACATATACAAATTTTAAGTGTTAATGTTACAAATTTGCTGATAAACTTATTTAATACTATATTATTTCTAGCTTATGAAAAAAGGAGATTTCATACTCTTAATGCTTTATTCACCG
>CAZRHM010000025.1:0-11420 GCA_964599845.1 uncultured Candidatus Saccharibacteria bacterium | reverse complement strand
GGGAAAGAGTCAATAGAATTGACAATTAAAAAACCCCATTCAACAAGGAATGGGGGGCCATCCGAAGATGGTTAACTCTAAGAAGTGATGTACTTCCTATAATGATTATATTAAATAAAGAATTTATTATAAATAAAAAAGACTGAAGAAAAAAAAAGCCTTGGGGTATCTGACGTGGCGAGTTTACAGAGTTGGTCTTCAAAAAAAAATGAACTTATTAAAATTGCTGTAATTTACGAAGCAGAGTATTTAACACCAGAAGCACAAAATTCAATACTAAAAATTTTAGAAGATACACCAAGCAAAACGCTTATTGTTCTTTGTACATCTGATGTGGCAAATTTATTACAAACAATAAAATCAAGGTGCAAAATTTATAAAATAGATTATGAACAGAGCAGAGAAAACAGCATTCTAAATAAGTTAGAAAATAGTAATCTACTACAAAGAGAAAAGGTACTCTACGAACTATTAACTGATAATACAAAAAAAAATATCCAAAAACTCATTGAAAATCTAATTAGGGAACATCTGCAATCCAAAAAACAAAACAAAAATATGATAGAATTTCTTTACAAAATGCAAATTGCAAATTACAACGGTGCAAATCCAAAGTTAATTTTGGATAATATAAATTTTAAATTGTCACAATGAAAAAATTCTTGTTTGTTATATATGCATGGGGAACAACAATAGCATTCAGTTTATTAATAATATGGTTAGCAACAATTCCTAATCTTGGTAAGCTAGACACAAACACAGATGAGCTAATTAAAGTACTATATAGAATAACTTTATATGCTCTAATGTATATATTATTTTACAGGTCGGCCATAGCTACTTTAAAAACTACAGTTGACAGACTGTCAAAATGGCGATCTAGAAAGGAAAAGCAAGAAGATGCAGAATTTGTGCTTATCATTGAAACATTAGTTGTGATAATATCAATACTAGCAATATCAATATTGGCTATTTTTGAAGAATTTATACAAACAGAAACACAAGGTAGAAGTGCAGAAATAAAAGATGTACTAATTAGTATAATGAGTATAATATTAACTTCTATTGTAGTTTACAGTATGCCAGTAATTGGTGAGCTTGAAGTGGCTGTAAGTCACAAAATTAAAGAAGGTTTTAGAATTAAATAAATCTCAAAATAATAAAATATGAACAGCAACAGCAGTAATTATGGTGCTTCAAACATTACAGTTCTAAAAGGACTTGAAGCAGTTAGAAAAAGACCTGCCATGTATATTGGTGGAACAGATTCAGATGGTCTACACCACATGGTTTGGGAATTAGTAGATAACGGTATTGACGAAGCATTGGCTGGCTTCGCAACCACAGTCTCTGTAAAAATAGAATCCGATGGGTCAGTAACAATTTCTGATAACGGACGTGGTATACCAGTAGATATTCACCCTGTTGAAAAGGTAAGTGCTCTTGAATTAGCCGCAACTGTTTTACATGCTGGTGGAAAATTCGACAGTGAAACATATAAAGTTAGCTCTGGTTTACATGGCGTTGGCTTATCTGTAGTTAACGCACTTTCATCGAGAATGACTATTACTGTGCACAAAGATGGAAAAAAATACCAACAAAGCTATAAAATTGGTGTTCCAATAGAAAAAGTAAAAGAAGTTGGAAAAACCGATAGGCAAGGAACAGAGATTAACTTTTTAGCAGACAATACTATTTTTGAAACTACAAAGTTAAAATCAAAAACAATTTTAGACAGACTTAGACAACATGCTTACCTAAATGGAGGTATAAAATTCAACTTCACTGATTCAAATTCTGATGAAGGTGAAAAATTCTACGGGTTTTATTTTGAAGGAGGTTTAAAATCATATGTAAAGCACATAAACACACATTTAAAACCCACACACAACAAAATTTTTTATATTAAAGAATCCTTAGAAGACATAGAAATAGAAGCTGCTATACAGTATACAAACGATATCCAAAGTAGAGAATATGCTTTTGCAAACAATATAAATAATAAAGAAGGAGGTACACATTTGACTGGATTAAGAGCAGCACTAACAAGATCAATAAATAGCTATATTTCTGAATTTGCCAACGAAAAAGACAAGAGCCTTAACATGACAGCAGAAGATATACGGGAAGGATTGACGGCTGCAATCTCAGTTAAATTATCTGACCCACAATTTGAGGGTCAAACCAAAATCAAATTAAATAACCCAGAAGTAACTCAACCTGTACGTAAGGTTTTAGAAGCAGCTTTAAAAACATTCTTCGCTGAAAATCCTACTGAGGCTAAAGGTATAATCAGTAGAGTAATTTTAGCTAATAAAGCTAGAACAGCAGCAAAGGCAGCAAGAGATGCAGTGGTTAGAAAAGGTGCTTTGGAAGGAGGAGGGCTTCCAGGTAAATTAGCTGATTGTGCATCAAAAGATCCCAAAATTTCAGAAATGTTTATAGTAGAAGGAGATTCAGCAGGTGGTTCAGCAAAACAGGGAAGAAATAGAAATAACCAGGCAATATTCCCTCTTAGAGGAAAACCAATTAATGCAGAAAAATATAGGCTAGATAAATTTTTAGCAAATACTGAAATGGCCGATCTAATAAGAGCATTGGGGTGCGGAATAGGGGAGAGTGTGGATTTATCTAAACTTAGATACCATACTATTGTGTTAATGGCCGATGCAGATGTAGACGGTCAACACATCAATACACTATTGCTAACAACATTTTACAGATTATTAAAACCTGTAATCGAAAATGGGAATTTATTTATAGCACAACCACCACTGTATAAGGTTAGTTTTTCAGCTAACGAAACAGTATGGGTAAAGGATGATGCCGAGTTAGAAAACTTATTAAGAACCAAAGGCTCTAAAAGAAATCCTTCTATTCAGCGATTTAAAGGTTTAGGAGAAATGAATGCAGAACAACTATGGGAAACAACAATGAATCCAGAAACAAGGTTAATGAAAAAAGTTGTAATAGAAGACGCCGAAGAAGCAAGTAAATTGTTTGATATACTTATGGGTAGTGAAGTAGCACCTAGAAAAAAATACATACAAACATATAGTTCCGAAGCTGAACTAGATATATAATCATGTCCGAATTAATTTGGACAACAACTAGTATTAATATGGAAGAAAATAACAAAAACGAAAACTTACAAACGCCAAACCTACGTGATCAGAACATTACTGACGAATTAAAACGTAGTTACATAAACTATGCTATGAGCGTGATTGTATCCAGAGCTTTACCAGATGTACGAGATGGTTTAAAACCAGTACAAAGAAGAATCTTGTATACAATGCACAAAATGAATATTCAGCCGGGAAGTTCACATAAGAAGGTCGCTAGAATAGTTGGAGAAACAATGGGTAAATACCACCCACACGGTGATGCTTCAATTTCGGATGCACTTGTACGAATGGGGCAGGAATTTAATATGCGATATACCTTAGTGGATGGGCAAGGTAATTTTGGTTCGATAGACGGAGATCCAGCAGCTGCTATGAGATATATTGAAGCCAGGCTTGATAAACATGGAGCTAAACTACTAGAGGATCTAGAAAAACATACTGTAGATTATTCTCAAAATTACGATGGAAATGAAGAAGAACCAACAGTACTTCCTGGGCTCTTTCCAAATCTGTTAGTCAATGGTGGTGAGGGTATTGCAGTTGGTATGGCAACAAAAATCCCTCCACATAATTTAGGTGAGGTTGTAGATGCTGTTGTAGAGCTAATTGACAACAACAATGTATGGGTAGAAGAGGGTAGTGAGTTTGAAAAAGTTGATTACGAAAAGCAAATTAGGAACATTAGCGATATCCAAATGTTACCTAAACTAAGATTTAGAAAATTCCAAAGTGCAGTAGAATTAAAAGACATATTAAAGCATATTAAAGGACCCGATTTTCCAAGTGCTTGTGAAATTTACGATAAAGCAGAAATAGACAAAATTTACGAGACAGGAAGAGGAAGGGTACTTATGCGAGCCGTTTCTGAAATTGAAGAAATGAAGGGAGGTAAGTACAGAATAATAATTACTCAACTTCCATACCAGGTTAACAAAGCCAATTTAATTGCAAAAATTGCTGCTTTATATAAAGATAAAAAAATTGAAGGAATTTCTGATTTGCGAGATGAATCTAACAGAGAAGGTATTAGAATTGTAGTAGAGTTAAAACGTGATGTAATAGCAAAAACAGTAGAAAACCAATTATACAAATATACAGAACTTCAAAAAGCATTTAACGCAAATATGCTTGCCTTGGTAGATGGTGAGCCGCAATTACTACCAATAAAAAGAATTTTAGAGCTATATATCACTCACAGACAAGAAATTGTTACTAGAAGAAATGAATTTGAATTAGGAAAATTAAGAGAAAGAGAACACATTTTAGAAGGTTTATTAATAGCATTAGATAATATCGACGAAATAATAGAACTAATCAGAAGTTCAAAAGATGCTGATGTTGCAAAATCTGCATTAATGGAAAGATTTAAATTGTCCGAAATCCAAGCTCAGGCTATTTTGGACATGCAACTAAGAAGATTAGCAGCGCTAGAAAGACAAAAACTCGAAGAAGAATATAAAGAAGTTGTAAAAAATATAAAAGAAATACTGAGTATATTAAATACTCCAGAGAAAATTCTAGAAATAATAAAAACCGAGATTTTAGAACTAAAAGAAAAACTTGGTGATAAAAGAAGAACAAAAGTCTTTAAAGGTAAAGTTGGTGAAATTAATGAAGAAGACCTAATTGCAAGAGAACAAACTTTAATAACTATAAGTAAACAAGGCTATATTAAACGAACTTCTATAGATGTTTATCAAATGCAAAAACGAGGTGGAATCGGTAAAAAAGCCTTAACAACAAAAGAAGATGATTCAGTAAGACATGTAATAAAATGTGAAACTCACGATCAAATTTTGTTCTTTTCTAATAAGGGTAAAGTTTACTCTCTAAAAGCCTACGAAGTTCCAGAATACTCAAGAACCGCAAAAGGATTACCACTAGTTAACCTGATTCAAATACAAAGTGATGAGCTAGTTACAAGCGTGCTTACACAAAGCGAGTCAGGACATATACTTGATGAAGACATTATCCAGGAAGGAGAAGAAAAGCGAGAAAAGGGAGGAGAGCAGTACAAATTTTTATTCATGGCTACAAAAAAAGGTACTGTAAAGAAAACTGCAATAGATGAGTTCCAAAACATTCGCTCAAATGGACTAATCGCAATCTCATTAGATGCTGGTGACGAGTTGATTTGGGTTAAACCAACCTCTGGAAATAATCAAATAGTAATAGTAACACACAACGCAAAATCTATTCGATTTGAAGAAGAAGATGTTCGGCCAACGGGCAGAAGCTCACGAGGTGTTAGGGGTATAAGAATAAAAGAAGATGACTATACAATCTCTATGGATGTAATTAGAAACAAAGAAGATTTTGTACTAACAGTTTCACAAAATGGATATGGTAAATTAACACTCATTTCAAATTTTACATTGCAGAATAGAGGAGGTTCCGGAATTTTTGCCTCTAGAATTAATTCAAAAACAGGAAAAATTGTTGCTGCAAGATTACTAGATCATCCAGAAAAAGAATTATTAATTTTAAGTTCGCATGGTCAAGCAGTAAGAATACCTACAAACAATCTACCTACATTAAATAGGCAAACTTCTGGAGTTCGACTAATGAAATTGAGAGAAGGTGATTCTGTAGCAGCTATTGCAATAGTATAATAATAAAACCCTCTGCCCTAAATTCTAAAAGTGACTTAGTTATCCACAATTATTATTTAGGGCTTAGAACTTTCAGACACTCTATTTTATCTTCAATTAAATAATTTATCTGTTATTAATAAAGATTCGTAAAATAATATAATATTTTAATTAAAACTAAATATTTTTTATATTAGTATTTAAAATTTAGATAATATAAAAAATTAATGCATTATTTTGTAAAGAACATTTAAAGATATTGTTAATAAATTACTTAAAATATGCAGTTTTAGATGCAAAGATATAAAAAGAATCCGATTTAGATGAGTATTTGGTAGTTGAAATAATTATAGAGCCTAAAATCGCATTTAAACGCGTCGTTCCCAAATACCCTTTGTACATAACAGTATCCAGTCATGATTATGCTTATATTGCATTGTTGTAGCTTAAAGAATATAAGAATTTGAAAAATATAAAAAAAGGTTACAGAATTAAAATTTATATAAATTAACAAAGTAAAAATAAGAATAAAATAATCTTTAAAGTAGTTAATAATTTAAAACATACAAAGTCTATATTAATTTAACGATTTTATATTTATATACAAAATCATCAGCTTCTCCCTCCTTTATTACTGTTTTACTGAGTTTAAGGGTAATTATACTCAGTAACTTTATGGTTAAATATAGCATAATTTGCTAGGAAAGTAGGTTGCAAGCTTAAGATTTATATTTATTAGTGTATTTATTCTTATATCTGTTTAATTTATTTAACAAGTAACTTTATATATCTAGAACTTTATTGAATAAATTAAATTTACCCATAGTTTTTAAAAAGTTATCCACACAAATGTTTTATTAAAATTTATTGAAAGGAAAAATAAGTTTCACGAAACCAGCCTACTACTCTACTCTTTCAGATTAAAGTGCCATTGATTCCCCAATTACTGCTTATTATTAGCAAAATTAATATTAATAAAATCAGTACCCCATACTCAGCCCAAACGTATCTATTTAAATTACTTCGTACTTCCAAGCTCATGCTTAATAGTATATAAAAACATACAGCAACAGCTAAGATTGCGAATATATAATTAATAGGCCAAATAGAAAATATAAAGATAGATATCCAAATAGTTAACGAAATTGTTAGTGCTTTAATAGTTGCATCAAATGACTTTACCTCAGCAAGTAATAGGATTGATGAATAACTTAAGTAGAATATAAATGGGAGAATAAGTATAGATTTTTGGAAAAAATTAAACGATGCACCAAAAAATAAAATTAACACTAAGTACGAAGATAATAGAGAAAATATGAATTGTGCTGCTCTAGCTGCCTGCTCCAATGGTATAGTTACATAAGTAGATGTATATAGTATGTTTGTTGTTAATAATACAAAGTAGGTAACAATATAAAATACTACTGAGAAAAGAGCCGATAAAACAAATCTACTAAACTCGGTTGTTTCAGACACCAAAAATGAAATAGATAAAATTACATATGGAATTAGCACTATAGAAGGATAGAATAATAATATTTTTTGTTTAAAGTTTGTTAATTTAAACTTAAAAACAAAAGCTGTTAGCAGTAAAATCACTACAAATGTAAGTATTGATCGTAAAGCTACAGATGTACCAGCTACTGATTATCTTGATTAAATGTATTCGTAATTGAAAAATTTTGTGGGGGTGCTTGTAGTTCAAAATTAACTGCTTCTGAGCTAAATCCTAATACATCTACAGCATAAATCTTAATACTTACTGGATATTCAGTAGTTTCAAAAACATATCTTGATTCTGAATTATTTATATCTATGGAATTATCTTGAATCTCAATAACATGTTTTCTAATATCAATTTCGTTTCCAGGAGTCCACGTTAAAGTTATGCTCTGATTATTTTGAATTGCATTAATATTAAATGGTTCTTCTGGTGGTGTTAATATACTCGAAATCCAAAAAGTTAACGGTGTGGTTAAAATAAAAAATAGAATTAGCAATAAAAATGAGCTTACAACTATTCTTCCCCTTGTGTTTAAGTTAACAATCCTTTTCCTCATAATATATTTAATAAGTTGTTATAAACTTCTAATGCTTTATCAGTTGGTTGCCTACCTCTTGCTGTTCTCTGAATCAACCCTTTTTTTAATAAAAATGGTTCGTAAACAGTTTCTATAGTTTCTGGTTCTTCCGAAATGGAAGCCGCCAGAGTATTTAATCCAACAGGTTTTCCACCAAAGCTTGAAATTAATGATTTCAAAATTTCCCTGTCAGTTTCATTTAAACCATGTTCATCAACTGATAATAATTTTAATGTTTCTTGAACTAAATTTAAACTTATTTCTTTAGAATTATTTACTATCGCTAAATCAACTACTCTTTTAAGTATTCTAATTGCTATTCTAGCTGTCATTCTGGATCTTCTTGCTATTTCATATGCAGATTCATCATCAATTTTAACATTTAACATTTGAGCTTTTTGCTTAACTAGTTGTGTTAGTTCCTCATCTGTATAAAAGTCCAACCTGTAATTCATTCCAAACCTGTCTCGCAAAGGTGCGCTTATCATTGATAGTTTTGTAGTTGCACCTATTATAGTGAAGTTTGGTAAATCTATACGCAAAGTTTTGGCATTTGGTCCCTTTCCTATTACAATATCTAATGCCGAATCTTCCATAGCTGGGTATAAAATTTCTTCAATATTTTTTCTTAATCTATGAATTTCGTCTATAAAAAGTACAGAAAATGGTTCAAGCGATGTCAAGATAGCAGCTAAATCCCCTGCTCTTTCGATTGCAGATCCAGATGTTATATGTACACCAACACCCATTTCCTTGCCAACCACCATTGCCAAACTAGTTTTACCTAAGCCTGGTGGCCCATGAAAAAGTATATGATCTAAAGATTTATTTCTCTTTTTTGCTGATTCAATCATTATCGATAAGCTCTTTTTTTGCACTTCTCTACCAATTATTTCAACAAAAGAAGAAGGCCTTAAAGACGCCTCAATACTCTCTTCACTATTATTTTTTATATTTAAATCAGTTATATCGCTCATTATATATATTTAAATAGATCTTTAATTATCTCTTGAACTTCTCTTTTCAGTGTATCTTTATTTTCTTTTATCATTTTTTCTAAAGCTACTTGTATATCGTTATATTTGTAGCCTAAAGATTTCATTGTTTCTATAATTTCTTCTTTAATTGAGCTTGCTTCGCTTCCTTGATTAGAATCAGTTCCAGAATAATTAAAAGTAGAAATTTTATCTTCTAATTCCATTACAATTTTTTGTGCAGTTTTATTCCCAATCCCATTACCTTTAAGCTCGTTAATATTGTTTGTAGCTATTGAATTTAATACATTTATTCTACCCTTTTTGTTTATTAGGTTCATAGCTGTTTTACAGCCAACTCCGGATATATTTATTAATAACTTAAATAAGTCTAAGTCTGCTCTATCCTCAAAACCCCATAATGATATTTCATTTTCTTTAACAGATGTATACACAAAAACCTGAACTTCGGTGTCCATAGCAAAAGACACATGACCGTTTACTTCGTATCCAACATTACCAGCAAGTAGTATAAAACTTGTAGATGATTTTATTACAATTTTTCCTTTCAATAAACCTATCATTTTAGTTATGTTAGCTAATATGTATTGCTGTGACATGTAGCCACTGCTATTGCATCTGCCACATCATCTGGTTTTGGGGCTTCCTCTAACTTATAAATCAGTTTAACCATTTTTTGAATTTGTTCTTTATCTGCTCTACCATACCCAGTCAAAGCCGTTTTTACTTGTAAAGGAGTGTAGTCAAAACTTGGTAAATTATGTTTTGCGGCACACATTAAAATCACTCCCCTTGCTTGTGCAACTTTTATAACAGTCTTTTGATTTTTAAAAAAGAATATACTCTCTATTGCTACAACTTCTGGCTTATAATTTTCTATTATTTTATTTAATTCATCGTAAAGTAAAACTAGTCTTTTTGCTTCTGCTTGGCTACTTTTAGTGGTAATTGCACCGTAATCTATTAACTGTAGTTTATTCGAAACGTTAGGATCCTTTTGCACAATGGACCAGCCACATATTGCAAAACCAACATCGATTCCTAATACTTTTGCCATTTTTATTTATAGTTTTTCCAAATATTTACTATATCCTGATTCTGAGAAAGCTCTTCCTCTACTTTTTCTAATTGTGCAGTATCTGAAATATCTTTTAATTCTTTTGCTTTTTTGATAATTTCAGCAGTTTTAATTTTAAAAATTTTATTCTTGTTTATTATATCTAGTGCATCTTTTAATTCATTTTTTGTAGTAAAAATTTCAACTTTATTATTTATTATTGAATAATCTATTATACCTGGTAGGTCAATTATTATCATTTCTACCTCCTCTAGTTCAGTTCCTTCCGTTGTTTCTACTAAAATTAAACCAACCTCTTCGTAATTCCAAGAAACAGAACCTTGATTTGCCATTTTTAAACCTAACTTCCCTGTTTGAATCTTTAAATCGGTAAGACTTCTATTAGGATTATCTGTTTCGACATCAATAATAAATGTTGTGTCTGATGGGCCAAAGAATTCGTATGTGTTGTAATAAACATTTTCACTGTCTTCTAGTTTGCCACTACCTTTATTAATTGCCTTCTGTATCTTGTCTGAGGGCATATTTTGCTGTTTAGCTTTATCTATAGCAACCTTTAGCATTGGGTTAAAATTAGGATCCATACTACCTCCTATTGAAGCTGCTGTTGTTATATCTTTGGAAAGCTTTGTAAACTGACTAGCTCTTTTAGCATCTTTAACTCCTTTTGTTCTTTTTATATTTGCCCATTTTGAGTGTCCTGCCATAATTATTCTCCTAAAATTAATATTAAATCACCAGTTTTGTTAAAATTTAATTCTTCTATTTTTATTTCTAAATTATTATTTAAGCTTCTTCGTATATAATTAATTGTATTCTTAAACTTATCAATTTGGTCTGAACTTTCTAAATAAAGTGTATTCGTTGTTCTATTCTCAAAGTAATTGCCATATTTTACAACATTTATACCAATATTCTTAAATTCTCGTGTTTTTCTTAAACTTAATCCTCTAATATTGCTAGCATTATAAATCTCTAATTCTGACTGTTCTGCAACTAATTGTATATTTACATATTCTTTTGCTAAAAGTTCATCTATTAATACATAGTCGGGAATTACTATTTCACCTTTAATTGCACCATATTTATTACTGATCACAAAATGATTAATAGAATCCGCAGAGCTAATAAAACCAACTAACCTCTGCAACTCTGGTCTACTTAAATCCGTTCTAATTCTATCTGTTACAATATTGGCATTTAAAAATAAATTAACTTTTTTAAATGGACTAAAGCTATTAGACAATATTGATTTTATATACTCTGCCCTTTTTTCAGTTATAGTATCCGATTCTGAAAATTTACTATCAGTTACATCTGCTAAACTTATATTAGACGGTTTACTTACTAATTCTTCTAAATCCTCTACATCAGTTAATATATATTTATCAATTTTTAAACCTAGCGTTGCCTCGATAGCAGCTATCAAGTTAGCTAACTTATCTTTATTAGCTATATTTTGAGTATTTAAGTAGCTACTAATACTTGTTTCTGTATCTAAACTTAAATATGTATTTAAACTTAATATTTTAATTCTATCTGATGTA